>JALOOB010000338.1 GCA_025454635.1 Anaerolineae bacterium | reverse complement strand
TTCTTCCTGGAGGGCCTGCTGCGCGTGCTGTTGAGCCAGATTGGTCCCGAGGCAGCCACCTGGCGCTACGTGCTCTACCCGATCGCGCTCCTCCTGCTGATGTTGCTTAAGCCGCAGGGCCTTCTCGGCAACGTGGAGTGGGGCTTCCTCAAGAAGCCAACTTATCCGGCTCGTAAGTCCGACGGCGCCGCGATGACGCCGACACCGCAGAGCGGCGCGCCGCTAGCGGCGAGCGAGTGAGGGGGCGACCATGATTCCGAATACACCATCCCAGGCCGCCACCGCCCCGGTCCTCACCCAGCCCGTGCTGGAAATCAAGGGCCTGACCAAGGTTTTCGGTGGTTTGCGCGCCGTGTCGAACTTTGACATCACCGTGCAGAAGGGTGCGCTCGATGGCCTTATCGGCCCGAACGGCGCCGGCAAGACCACCGTCTTTAACATGATCAGCGGGCTGTACGTCCCGACTGAAGGCGAAATCTTCCTGAACGGCGAGAACACCATCGGCCTGGAGCCGTTCGAGGTCACCAACCTCGGGATCGGCCGCACCTTCCAGAACATTCGCTTGTTTCAGAACCTCACTGTTCTGGACAACGTGCGAATTGCCTACCACCCACACGCCGGTTACGGCCTGGGGGACGGCATCCGGCGCAGCGGCAAGTTCGAGGCGAAGGAGCGGGAGCTCACCGAGCGCGCGCAGGACTTCCTCGCCATCTTCGGCCTCGAGCGCCTGCAGAACGAAGTCGCCAAGAATCTCCCCTACGGCGAGCAGCGCCGGGTTGAGATTGCGCGAGCGCTGGCGTCCGATCCCAAGCTGCTGCTCCTGGACGAGCCGGCGGCAGGCATGAACCCGAACGAGATCGGCCGGCTGATGGAGTACATCCATTTCATTCGCGACCGGTTCAACCTGACCATCCTGCTGATCGAGCACCAGATGCGACTGGTGATGAACATCTGCGAGAAGCTGACTGTGATGGACTTCGGGCAGGTGATCGCCCGCGGCACGCCAAAGGAAATCCAGGACAACACGCAGGTGATCGAGGCCTACCTGGGCCGCGGCGCAGTCGCAAAGGCCGGCGTCGTCAGGAAGGACGTCTAGTATGCTGCTCGAAGTCAAGAACCTCAACGTCTACTACGGCGCGATTCACGCGTTGCAGGGCATCTCGTTCGGCGTCGATGAGGGCGAGATCGTCACACTGATCGGCGCGAACGGCGCCGGTAAGTCGACTACGCTCAAGACTGTCTCCGGCATTCTCCACCCGCGCGCGGGCCAGGTGCTCCTGCGCGGGGAGTCGCTGGTGAACTGCCCGGCGCAAGACATCGTGCGCAAGGGCGTCGTGCACGTGCCGGAAGGACGCCGCATCTTTGCCCCGCTTACGGTGCAGGAAAACCTCGAGATGGGCGCGTTCACGCGCAAGGACCCGGCCGAGATCAAGGCAAACATGGAGCGGGTCTTCAAGAGCTTTCCCCGTCTCAAGGAACGCCTGAGCCAGCTCGGCGGGACCCTGTCTGGCGGCGAACAGCAAATGCTTGCTATCGGCCGCGGGCTGATGGCAAAGCCGAAACTGCTGCTGCTTGACGAGCCTTCAATGGGCCTCGCGCCCATCCTTGTAGAGGAGATCTTCGCGATCATCGAGGAGATCAACAAGCAGGGCGTGAGCGTGCTGCTGGTCGAGCAGAACGCGCTCATGGCGCTCTCCATCGCGCATCGCGGCTACGTGCTCGAAACGGGCCGCATCGTTCTCGAAGGCAGCGGGCAGGACTTGCTCCACAACCCGCAGGTGATGAAGGCGTACCTCGGCGGGCATTAATCGCTGTTCGCGATGATAGATTGAAGATTGAAGGTGGGAGGCGTCTCCGGTTTTCAATCTTCAATTTTCATTTAAGGCGGATGCATGGATCTGATTCGGTTGACCGAGAGCGCGTACCATTTACGCGGCGGTTCTAACGCCGGCCTGGTCGTCGAGGCCGGGCGCGCGGTGCTGATCGACACCGGCCTAGACAAGGACACGGCGAAGAAGATTCTGCGCCACGTCGACGCGCTTGGAGTATCGCTCGCTGCGGTCATCATTACGCACGCGCACGCGGACCACTTTGGCGGCGCAGCGACGGTGGCGGCGCGAACTGGAGTTCCAGTCTACGCGCCTGCGCTGGAGGCCGCGGTCGTCGAGAACCCCATCCTTGAACCCCTCTATCTCTTCTCAGGCGCGATGCCGCCCGCAGAACTGCGTCACAAGTTCACGCTGGCAGACGCATGCAAAGTCGACCACCTGCTCGCGCCGGGCCCGCTGAACATCGAGGGAATCTCTCTGGAGATCATGCCCGCGCCCGGCCACGCCCCCAACCAGATGATCGTCGCAGGCGGCGGCGCGTGTTTCGTCGCTGATGCCGTATTTGCTCCTGATGTGCTGGCGAAGCACGGCATCCCGTTCATGGTCGACGTCGACGCATGGCTCGGGACGTTGGATGGGTTAGGCGGGCTGGACGGGCGCTATGCCGCGTTCGTGCCGGGGCATGGCCCCGCAACGGCGCGCATCGGGGAGTGGGCCGCGCAAAACGCGGCGCGCTTGCGGGAGATACGTGGGCTTGTATCCGACGCGTTGGGGCAAACGGACGACCTCGCGGGGGTTATCAAGCACTGCGCAGATCAGCTGGAGATGACGCTTCCTAACCTGACGCTCTACCTGCTCGCGCAGACTGCGGTGCTGGCGTGTATGGCCTCGTTAAGGGCGGCAAGCGAGGTGGAGTTCACCGTTGAGGCGAACCGGCTGAGGGTGGCGAAGGGCAGCAGGGCGTAGCGCGTCCCGCTGCCCCTCCAACGCGACGGCTACGGCCGCGCCTGCTTCACGAGCGCGACGGCTTCGGCAGCGAGGCGCGTGATCTCCGCGAAGTTGCCGCTCGAAATCAGCTTCCCTTCGACCATCCAGCTTCCGCCGACGGCATGCACCGAGGGCAGCGCAAGGTAATCGGCCATGTTCTTCGCGCTCACACCGCCGGTCGGCATGTACTTAATGCCGCCAAATGGCGCGCTGAGGGCTTTGAGCGTGTTCACGCCGCCGTAAGCCTCCGCAGGGAAGAACTTGAGCACCTTCAGGCCCTTTTCTAGCGCAGCCATAACGTCGGTGGGAGTGGCGACGCCGGGGAGCACCGGGATTTCACGCGCAAGGCACCAGTCGACGACCGACGCGCTGAATCCCGGCGAGACGACGAACTTTGCGCCACTCGCGATTGCCTGCTCCGCCTGCGCGACGGTGAGCACCGTGCCCGCGCCCACCAGCATATCGGGGCAGTTATCCGCGATGGCCTTGATGGCCGCAGGCGCGGCCGCGGTGCGGAAAGTGATTTCGGCGCAGGGCAGTCCCCCCGCCAGCAGCGCCTCGGCCAACGGCGTCGCGTCCTCCGCGCGATCGAGCTTTACCACCGGCACCAGGCCGACCCTGCCCAGTCTTTCGAGAATGTCTTGCATCGTTAACCTCGTTGCAGTTCGTAGACTTCGGGATTCATTACGCCCTCGGGGCGCTCGCCGCGGAGGACGGCCAGCGCGTTTTGCGCGGCCATGAGGCCCATGCGCCGGGTCGTCTGCTCGGTTGCGGACCCGATGTGCGGCGCGGCGATGAAATTGTCCAGCGAGACCAGGCCCCCGCTGTCGGGCGGCTCCTGCGCAAACACGTCGCACGCCGCGCCGGCTAACCGCTTCGCCTTCAGCGCCTCGTAAAGCGCCTCTTCGTCCACCAATCCGCCGCGCGCGGTGTTGATGAGGTACGCGCCCTTCTTCATCTTCGTTAGCGCGGCCGCATCGATGATCATGCGCGTCTCCGCCGTGAGCGGCTCCTCGACCGAGCACGGGGCGCATCCGACTGCCTCCATCTGCTCCGCCGACACGAGCGGGTCATAGCTGATCACGCGCATCCCGAGCGCCTTGCAGCGCTGCGCCACCTCGCGCCCAATCCGGCCGAGACCTAGCAGGCCGATCGTCGCGCCGGTGAGTTCGATGCCCGAAACGCGCGACCATTTGCCGTCCTTCGCCACCCGGTCGTGGTAGGGGATACTGCGCGCCAGCGAGAAGAGCAGCGCGATAGTCAACTCCGCGACGCTGATCGCGTTCGCGCCAGGCGTAATGGTCACGACCACCCCGCGCCTGGTCGCG
>JALOOB010000337.1 GCA_025454635.1 Anaerolineae bacterium | reverse complement strand
GATGTGTTGGATGTGATGACAGGCACGCCGCAGCCTCCGGCTTCGAGAACGGGGATGCCGAACCCCTCGTAGAGCGACGGAAAGACGAAGGCGGTCGCCGCGCTCAGCAACGCGGGAACGTCCTCGTCCGGGATGTAGCCGGGAAAGATAACGCGCTCGCCCAATCCGGCCGCCTCGACGCGCGCAAACAGGCTGTCGTACAGCCACCCCTTGCGTCCCGCCAGCACCAGTTGCGCGCCCGCCAGTTCGGGCCGCCCGCAGATCGCCTCGAATGCCTGAACGACGCGTTCGAGGTTTTTGCGGGGTTGGAGCGTGCCGAGGTACAGGAAATACCGCTGCGACAGGTCGTACTTCGCGCGAATCTCCGCCAGCCTGAGCGGATTCGTCACACGGGCGATGCGCTCGTCGCGGCCGAGATGAACCACGTGAATCTTGTCAGGCCGCGCCCCGTAGGCCCGCACCAGGTCGGCCTTCGTCGCTCCCGAGTCGGCCAGCACCGCGGCGGCCTGATGCGCGTTCCAGCGCGTCGACCAGTCGAGATAGCGGCGGTCGCCTTCCTTGTGCGCCTCCGGGTAATACAGATACCCGAGGTCGTGGACGGTGACCACGCTCGCGCGCGGGTGGATCAGCGGCAGCACATGCGCGGGCACAAACAGGACGTCCGGCGCGTGGAGCAACATCTCGCCGCTCAGCCGCGCGTGGGTCCACAGCCGGCGAAACGGGATAGAACGGGCCTCTGCGCCGCTAAACAAGTCGGGCGGCAGCGGGCCGTTGCTGTACAGCCGCACGTCGTGGCGGCCTTCGTTCAGCCGCAGGATCCCCTCGATGACGCGCAGCGAGTACCACTCCGTGCCCGTGCGATGGGCCACGGCCGCGCGGCTTGCGTCGATGCCGATCAGCATGTCGCCCGCGCAAGAGACCTGCGCATTATAGCACAGCCAGGATGTCGGCCTCGGTGATCGGGCCGGCGCGCAGGATGCGCGGCGCGGGGCCGGTCACGTCGACCACGGTGGAGGCCGCGCCGCCGGGGCAGCGGCCGCCGTCGAGGATCATCGGGATGCGCCCCGCGAGCTGCGCGGCGACCTCCTCCGCGGTCACGGGCGACGGTCCGCCCGAGATGTTCGCGCTCGTCGTGGCGAGCGGCGCGCCGGCGAGGCGGATCAGTTCGCGGGTTAAGGCATGATTGGGGATGCGCACGGCGACCGTATCGCCGCCTGAGGTCACTTCGAGGGGCACGCGGTCGCCTTTCGGCGCCACCAGCGTCAGCGCGCCGGGCCAGAACGCAGCGGCGAGCTTGAGCGCCAGCGGCGGCAGGTCGGCCGCGACGAGCGCGAGGTCATCCATGTCGGCAAGCAGGATCGGGATGGCCTTGTCGAGGCTGCGAAGTTTCGCCGTGTAGAGCCGGGCAACCGCGGCCTCGTTCCAGCAGATTGCGCCAACGCCATAGACCGTGTCGGTGGGGAATGCGACGAGCTCGCCGCTCCGCAGGCGCTCCGCTGCAAGGCGGAGTCCAGCCTCAGTTGCGGCCGTTACTGAGGATGTGACGTTCGATGACATGGGCCAGTCCGTCCTCCGTCACTGCGGGCGCGATCTCGTCCGCGACCGCGAACACTTCTGGCAGCGCGTTCGCGACCGCCACGCCGAGCCCTGCCCACTCGATCATCGAGGCGTCGTTGCCGGAGTCGCCGACCGCGATGGTTTCAGCCTGAGAAACGCCGTAGTGCTCGGCCAGGAAGCGCAGGCCGTGGCCCTTCGACGCATCGAGCGAGTGGACCTCGACAAACAGATCGTGCGAGCGGACGACGTCGAGACGATCACCAAAGCGAGCGCGCAGCTCGTCGCGCAGCGCGTCGTTCGTTTCGGAAGGGCCGATAAACAGGCCCTTGAGCGGGGCTTTGCCGGCCGCGGCGAACCGGTCGCAAATCTCCGCGTAGCTGCGCGCGAAGCGGATCGGCATTCCGAACCAGCGTTCGTAGAACTCGGCCGGCCGGCCGCGGTCGATGACGTGCATCAGGTCTTCGCCGTAGACGTTCAGTTCGAGGCCGCGCTGCTCGGCCAAGGCCATAACCTCGCACATCGCATCTTCCGGCGCCGGTTCGACGTAGAGGACGCGCCCTTCGCCCCGGAGTTCCCGCACCATCGCGCCCTGGAAGCAAATGACGGGCGCGTCGAGGTCGAGCGCGGTCGCATAACGGGCCGCGGACTCAAACGGGCGGCCGGTTGCGAGCACGGCGATCACACCGCGCGCCCGCGCTGCTGCGACGGCTTCGCAGACGCGCGGCGTAGGCAGTTGGCCGTCGACGGCCGCGGTGCCATCGTAGTCGAAGGCGATCAATCGGTACAAAAGGAACCTTTCAACACAATGGCACGAAGACACAATGATCTACTGTGTGTCTTTGTGTCCTTGTGCCTTTGTGTTATTGGTTATGTCGTTATGACGACGACGCGGTCGAGGCCGGTGTAATCGACCAGGACATTGCACCCGCACTGCGGCAGCACCTCGTCGACGGCGGAGCGGACAAGCGCGCCCTGATCCGCGCCGATCTCCAGGAAGATGACCGCGCCCGGTTTAAGCTTTGCGCGGCCCGCCGGCGAAGCGAACGCGGCCAGCAGCTTGCGGATCACCGCAGCGCCGTCCGGTCCGCCGTCGAGCGCGAGCACCGGCTCGTACTCGCGCACCTGCGGCGGCAGGGTCGCCAGGTCGGGCGTGGCGACGTAGGGCAGGTTCGCGACGACGATGTCGACCGGCTCGGGCAGGTTGTCTATGAGCGAACCGGGCGCCAGGTGAACCTGTTCGCCCACCCCGTAGCGCCAGATGTTCTTCTCGCAGACTTCCATGCACGCCGCGGACACGTCCGTCGCGTACACCGTCGCTTCGGGCGCATTGACGGCGATCGCCACCGCAATCGCGCCGCTGCCCGTGCCGATGTCTGCGATGACCGGCCGCTGCCCGTCTTCGAGCAGGTGGCGGAGGTGCAGCAGCGCTCGCTCGACCAGCATTTCAGTTTCGGGACGGGGAATCAGCACCCGGTTGTCGACAGTGATATCCAGGCCGTAGAACGGCTTGTAACCGACGAGATAGGCAACCGGCTCGTGACACATGCGCCGGCGGACCAGCTCTTCGTACTTTGCGATCTCGTGTTCCGTCAGTTGTCGCGTCGGGTGCGCGTACAGCCACGCCTTATTGACGCCCAGGACGGAGCACAGGAGCACCGCCGCATCGAGTTGGGCCGAGTCGATATCCGCCTCGCGTAACCGGCGCGTCGCAGCCAGCAACGCTCGTCCAATGTCGCTGGAGCGATCCAATGACCATACAATGCGCACTCTGGTATCCTCAAAACACGGTCGCTCGCGTCGCGCAGCATTGCTGGCGGACTCGGAGGCTCCGTTGCCGTTGACGCCCCACCGCAGGGGCGCTGCCGAGAAAGTATTCATTTCAGCCGTTTTCAACTCAATCCTCGCCTATGGCTTGCAGCCGCTCCGTCTGGTCTGTCGTCGCCAACTCTTCGATAAAGTCGTCCAGATCGCCGTCCAAAAATCCCACCAGGTTGTACGTCGTTTTGCCAATCCGATGATCCGTCACCCGGTTCTGCGGGAAGTTGTACGTGCGAATCTTCTCGCTCCGCTCCCCGCTGCCCACCTGGCCGCGCCGCGCCTCCGAGCGTTCGTTTGCCAGCCGCTCCTGCTCTATCTGGTAGAGCCGCGCGCGCAGGATCGCCATCGCCTTTGCGCGGTTCTGCAACTGCGACTTTTCATCCTGGCAGCTTACGACCAGCCCGGTGGGCAAGTGCGTCACCCGGATGGCCGAATCGGTTGTATTGACGCTCTGCCCGCCCGGCCGCACGTCGCCCGGCGCGATCTGGACATCGACCTCGTCCGCCTCCGGCAGGACGGCGACCGTGGCCGTGCTGGTGTGGATGCGCCCCTGCGCCTCGGTTACGGGCACGCGCTGCACGCGATGCACGCCGCTCTCGAACTTGAGCCGGGAGTACGCGCCGCGGCCCTTCACCTGGAAGATCACTTCCTTGAAACCGCCGATGCCCGTCTCTGACTGGCTCATGATGTCAGTCTTGAGACCGTGCCGCTCGGCCCAGCGGGCGTACATACGAAACAGGTCGCCCGCGAAAAGAGCGGCCTCATCGCCGCCCGTGCCCGCCCGAACTTCCACGATGACATTCTTGTCGTCAGCGGGGTCCTTCGGCAGGAGTAATACGCGTAAACGTTCCTCGCGCTCGGCCTGTTCCGCGGTTAGCCGCTCGACCTCGGCGCGCGCCATCTCGGCTAACTCGTCCTCGCCGGGCAACTCGGCCAGCATCTGCTGCGCGCCGTCAAGCTCGCCCTGCGCGGCCAGCCACGCGCGATACTCGTCCACGATCGGCTCGATCTCAGACGCTTCGCGCGCCAGCTCAGCCACCCGGCCCGGGTCGGTGGCGACGGCCGGGTCGGCCATAAGCTCGTTCAGTTCTTCATAGCGGCGGTCGATGGCCGCAACCTTCTCGATGACCATGAGAACCTTTTCAACACAAAGGCACGAAGACACGAAGGCACAAGGGCTCTTTGTTCTTTGTGCCGTTGTGTCTTTGTGTTATTCCGTCCTTACCCGAGGAACACGGGCAGGTTGGCCGGCGCGATGATGTGCCGCCACTTCTCCGGGTCGTTGCCCTCGGTGAAGGCGGCGGCCTCGGCGATGACCTTGCCCCCCGCCTCCTCCACCAGCTTCGTCATGCCGGCGAGCGTGGAGCCCGTGGAGATCACGTCGTCCACGAGGAGGATGCGCTTTCCCTTGACCAGGTGCAGGTCTTTCCCGTCCAGCCACAGCAACTGCGGCGCGCCGGTGGTGATGGAAAGCACTTCTACGCTCAGGGAGCCGAGCATGTAGGGCTTGCGGGTCTTCCGCGAGACGATGTACGGCTTGCGGACGCGCACCGAGAGCGCATGGGCGAGTGGAATGCTCTTGACCTCCGCGGTCATAATCGCGTCGAAGTCCGCCGGAACCTGTCCGGCGAGCCAGTCGGCCAGCGCCTCAACCACCTCGTAGTCTCCGAGCATGTTGAACAGCGCGATGCGGACGCCGGGCGCGACCTCGAAGAGGGGTAGGTCGCGGCGGACGCCGCAGATGTCGACCTGATAGGTGTCCTGAGTCATAGGAGTCTCCTCGGAAGAGGTGGCGCGGGACCGCCTCGCGCAAAACAGGCTCCGGCGCCAGCCAGAGCCTTTGTGACGTTATTATAGCCTAGGTGGGGCCGAATGGCATAAAGTCCCGGCATCCGGTTTGCGGTCAGTTCCCTCGACGGTGACTGGCCGCGGCAGATTAGTAACCAAAGTTGCAAAACGCGCATCCAAACCATTGCGTGGATAACTTGGTCGTGGTATGATGCATCCAGGTACCCCAGCCAGGAACCGGCGCGCCGCGCCCGGCGTCGGTGAGCTGGCGCCAAATACCAGTTTCGGGTGAATCATTTTGAGCAAACGGATCATAATCGCTGCGGGCAGCCTGGCGATGCTTGTCGTGGCTGCCGGCGTCGTGTTGACAACCCTGGCCCTATACAAGTACGGTGGCCCGCAGGGCGTGGTCGACCGCGTCCGGATGGAGTTTGTCGTCGAGCAGTTGCCCGACGAGTTGTACGTGCCGACGCCGGAG
>JALOOB010000336.1 GCA_025454635.1 Anaerolineae bacterium | reverse complement strand
GTCGGCGGCGGTCAGCGTCAGGACATAGTTGGTGCCCCTGTCGTCGGCTTCGATGCTGGCCTCGGCCTTGATCGGAAAATTCCTGACCTGGCGCGACAGACGGCCTGCCGACGGGGCTTCCGGAGGGGTCTGGCGGAACAGACAGTCGGCGAGTTCATGCTCGATGTAGGAAATCATCTCGCGATCGTTGTGTTGCTCCGCGACATCGAGCAGGACGAAGCTGTCGAGCGCGTAGCCGTGGGACGTCGTGTGGATCTTGGCGTCGACGATGCTGTAACCGGAGCGGGCGAAGAAGGCAACGATGCGGATGAACAGGTCCGGCTGGTCCTTCGTGTATACAAAAACCTGGAGACCCTCGCCTTCATGATGGAGGCGGGCGCGCACGACCGGCTTGTCGATGAAGATGCGGTAATGGAGGGAACGCGTGTGCCAGGCGATTTCCTCTGCCGAGTGGCGCAGGAAGTAAACGGTATCGAGTTCCTTCCACAGGCGCTGGTGCACCGTCTCGGACAGCGCGAAGAAACGGAGCAGGCGCATGGCCTCGGCCTGCCTTTCGGCGATGATGCCCTGGGCCGCGGGCTGTCTGTCGCGCCCGAGATAGTCCAGCGTCAGATCGTAGAGGTCGGCCAGCAGCTTGCCCTTCCAGTTGTTCCACACCTTCGGGCTGGTGCCACGAATGTCGGCGTGGGTCAGGAGGTAGAGTGCGGTCAGGTGGCGGGCGTCGCCGACCAGGCGGCCGAAGCTGGCAATCGCGTCGGGATCGGAAAGATCCTTCTTCTGGGCGACGTGCGACATGACCAGGTGGTGGCGAACCAGCCAGACGACCAGTTCGGTGTCGGCGGCGGACAATTCGTGAGCTTCACAGAAGGCTTGCGCATCGACGGTCCCGAGTTCCGAGTGGTTGCCGCCGCGCCCCTTGGCGATGTCGTGAAAGATCGCCGCCACGTAGAGCAGCCAGGGACGGTCGAACCCGGCGATCGCGCGCGAGCAGATCGGGTACTCGTGGGCAAATTCGCTCATCGCGAAGCGCCGGAGGTTGCGGAAAACCTGGAGGATGTGCTGGTCGACCGTGTAAACGTGGAACAGGTCATGCTGCATCTGGCCGACGATGCGCCCGAAGGCCGGCAGGTAGGCGCCGAGGATGTCGAGCTGGTTCATGCGGCGAAATTCATGGACGACGCCGCGCCTGCCCTGCAGTAGCTTGAGGAAGGCCCGGCGATTCGCGGGGTTCGCCCGAAACTCCGGGGTGATCAGTTCACGCGCCCGCCACAGGGCGCGCAGGGTGCGGGCGGTCAGGCCGTGGAGGTCGGAGTTTTCCTGCATGACCAGGAAGGTGTCGAGGATCAGCGCCGGATTGCCATCGAAGACACCGTCGTCGCGGATGTCGAGCAGCCCGCCGACGGCCTGGAAATGTTCGTCGATCGGCTGCGGCATCTGCTCGCTTTCCGGCGCCAGTGCCGCGCCGATGTTCTGCAGCAGTATGGTGTTGGCGAGGGTGATGCCCTTGGCGTTGCGGTAGTAGCCCTGCATCAGCCGTTCCGAGGCGCGCTTGCCAGCGGTCGATTCGAGTCCGTACTCGGTCGCCAGCGCGTTCTGGTAGTCGAAGAGCAGGCGGTCCTCCCGCCGCCCCATCATCAGGTGGAGGCGGATGCGCAGGTGTTGCAGGTACTCCTCGCAGCCTCGGGCAAGCCGGCATTCGTCGCTGGTCAGGAAGCCGTGCCGCTCGAGGTCGGCCCAGGTTTTGCCGTATCCGGCCGCATTTGCCGTCCAGAAGATGGCCTGCAGGTCGCGCAGGCCGCCCGGAGCTTCCTTGAAGTTGGGTTCCAGGCTGTACGGCGTCTCGTTGTAGCGCAAGTGTCGTTCCTGCTGCTCGAGTCGCTTGCGCTCGAAAAAGACGAGCGGGTCGAGGTTGCCGCGCAGCCGCTTCTCGAAGGCGGAGAACAGGTCCCGGTTGCCTGCCAGCAGGCGGGATTCGAGCAGGGCTGTCTGGACGGTGATATCGGCGGCTGCCGCGTCGAGGCATTCCTGGATCGTGCGCACGCTGTGCCCGATTTCGAGCCCGACATCCCAGAAGTTGCCGACTAGGGTCTCCAGCTTTTCCTGGACCGCAGCACCGGGTTCCTGCGGCAGCAGGATCAGGAGGTCGATGTCGGACGCCGGGTACAGTTCCCCGCGTCCATAGCCGCCAACCGCGGCAAGCGTCAGCGAGGCGGGAAAGTCGAGGCTGGTCCACAGGCGGGCAAGGACGTCGTCGACCATGTGGCAGCGATTCGCGAGCAGGGCCGCGGCATCGTTGGTCCGGGAATAGTCCTTGCGCAGGGCTTCCTGAACCGCCTTGACCTCGTTGCGCAGCGCCGCAACATCGATGCCCATCAGGCGATCCAGTCGGGTTTCGGTCGGGCGCCGGCCGAAAGCGTCAGGACTTCGTGGCCGGTTTCTGTAACGAGAACCGTATGTTCCCATTGCGCGGAAAGGCTGTGATCCTTGGTGACGATGGTCCAGCCGTCGGCCATCTCGCGGATGCCGGCCTTGCCGGCGTTGATCATCGGCTCGATGGTGAAGATCATGCCGGGCTCCATCAATGCGCCGGTGCCGGCCTTGCCGTAGTGGGTCACCTGCGGGTCCTCGTGGAACTTGGCGCCGATGCCATGCCCGCAATACTCCCGGACAACGGAGTAGCCGTTCCTTTCCGCGTGTTTCTGGATGATGGCGCCGATGTCGCCGATGTGGCCGCCGGGGCGGACCACGGAGATGCCCAGCCACAGGCATTCGAAGGTGATTTCGCAGAGGCGCCTGGCCTGGATCGAGGCATCGCCGATCAGGAACATGCGGCTGGTGTCCCCGTGGTAGCCATCCTTGATCGGAGTGACGTCGAGATTGACGATGTCGCCATTCTTGAGCACGCGGTCGCCGGGCACGCCGTGGCAGACCTGGTGATTGACCGATGCGCAGATTGATTTCGGGTAGGGATTGTAGCCCTTGGGCGCGTAGTCCAGTGGCGCGGGAATGGCGCCCTGCACGTTCACCGTGTAGTCGTGGCAGAGGCGATCCAGTTCATTGGTTGTCACGCCGGCCCTCACGAATGGTTCGATGTAGTCGAGCACCTCGGAAGCAAGGCGCCCGGCAACGCGCATCTTCTCGATTTCCTGTGGCGTCTTGATGGAAATGCTCATTTTCGGGGGCGGGCGGAACGGTTGGGAGGGGGCCAAGGATAAAGGATCGGAAGTCATTCTCAAAGCCGGCAGCGCGGGTGGCATAATTCGACCTTTCGGTTTCCCGGTTCGCAAGCGATGAGCATCCTTCTCCTCGGCAAGGACGGCCAGGTCGGCTGGCAGTTGCAGCGCTCGCTGGCGCCGCATGGGCCGGTCATCACCTGCGGCCATGCCGACTGTGACCTGACCGATCTCGATCGCCTGCGCCTGCTGATCAGGCAGATCGGTCCGTCGGTCATCGTCAACGCGGCGGCGTACACGGCGGTTGATCGCGCCGAGGCCGAACCGGAACTGGCGATGCGCATCAACGGCGAGGCGCCGGGCGTCCTGGGGCAGGAGGCGGCAAGGCTTGGCGCGTTGCTGATCCATTACTCGACCGACTATGTTTTCGACGGCAAGAAGCCGGCGCCCTACGTCGAGAGCGACCCGACCGGTCCGCTTGGCGTCTACGGCGTCAGCAAGCTGGCGGGGGAGGAAGCGATCCGGGCTGCCGGGTGCAAATCCGTCATTTTCAGGACGAGTTGGGTGTTCGGCGCGCGCGGCGGGAATTTCGTCAAGACCATCCTGCGCCTGGCGCGCGATAAGCGGACGCTGAATGTCGTCAGCGATCAGGTCGGCTCGCCGACGCCGGCGGCGCTGATCGCGACCGTGACCGGTATCGTGCTGGCAATGCTGCGTCAGGGCCACGCGATGAACCGCGAGACGCAGCGCCGCTACAACCTCTGTTGCGGTCGACCGGTCAGTTGGCACCAATTT
>JALOOB010000335.1 GCA_025454635.1 Anaerolineae bacterium | reverse complement strand
TCGATCGCGGTGGCGAGGACCACGATGCCTGAGCCAAGTTGGTCGCGCAGCTTGTCGCTCATCTCGCGGAGGGTTTGCATCTCCGCGCCGGGCACCTCGGCTGCGATTACCTTGACTCCCCTGACCTCGAACGCCGTCGCGAGAAGCTTGTCGGTTTGCTGCATGGCAAGCTGCGCCTTGAGCTTCGCGTTTTCCTTCTCCTTCGCCTGGAGCTCGAGATACAGGTTGCGCACCGCGCGGTCGATCTGTTCGGCGGGCACGCGAAGGATGGCCGCGGTCTGGTCGAGCAGCCGCAGCCGCTCCTGGGCCAGGCGCTGCGCCTCGCGGCCCGTCACCGCCTCAATACGCCGGATGCCTGAGCCGATGCTCTCCTCCGAGACGATGTGGAAGAACGCGATCTCGCCCGTATGAGAGACGTGCGTGCCGCCGCACAGTTCCTTCGAATAGGTTTCGTCGTCCCAGCCGATCTCGATGACGCGCACTTCGTCGCCGTACTTCTCGGTGAACAGGGCTGTGGCGCCCTCCTTCACCGCTTCCTTGTAGGCCATATGGAAGACGTCGACCGGGAAGTCCTCGAGAATGACGTGATTAACGCCTTCCTCGATCGTGTCCAGTTCGTCCTGCGTGAGCATGGACGAGTGCGTGAAGTCGAAGCGCAACCGGTCGGGCGCGACCACCGAGCCGGCCTGGTGCACGTGCTCGCCGAGCAGGTTGCGCAGCTCGCGGTGCAGGACGTGGGTGGCGGTGTGGTTGCGCATGATGTCGAGGCGGCGGTCGTAGTCGACCTCCGCCCAGCAGGGATCGCCGACGCGCGGCGTGCCGTCAGTCACCTCGCCCACATGGACGATCAACCCGGGGACCGGCTTGCGCGTCTCGCGAATCTCGATCTCCCAAATGATATCGTCCGTGTCGCCGCGGTAGTTCGTGATGAAGCCCGTGTCCGTGACCTGCCCGCCGGACTCGACGTAGAACGGCGTATGCGGCACGACCACCTCGACCTTGTCGCCTACCCGCGCCGACGTGACGCGCTGCCCATCGCGCACCAGCGCGGCCAGCGTTGTCTCGAATTCGAAGTTGTCATACGGGTCCTGGGCGACGCCCGCGGGCGGCACGGTCTCGCTCATTTTGAGATCGCGCAGTAGGTCCAGATAGACCTGGAGCGAGTCCGCCGCGTGGCCGGCGAATTGCGCGGACTGGCGGCCGAGAGCCTGTTGCTTCGCCAGCGCGGCCTTGTAGCCCTCGACGTCGACCGTCAGGCCCTGGTCGCGGGCGACGTCCTGCGTCAGGTCGAGCGGGAAGCCGTGCGTGTCGTAGAGGCGGAACGCCGCCTCGCCGGGGATGACAGTTTCGCCGCGGCCTTTGACGTCCGCGATCACTTCGTCGAGCAGCGCAAGGCCGTTAATCAGCGTGGCGCTGAAGCGCGCCTCTTCTTGCTCGATATTGGTCAGAATAAACTCGCGGCGGCGCACCAGCTCGTCATACTGCCCGCCCATAAGGTCAATGACGGTCTTGGCGACCTCATGGAGGAAAGGTTTCGTGAAGCCGAGCATACGACCGTGGCGCGCGGCGCGGCGCAGGATCAGCCGCAGGACGTAGCCGCGGCCTTCGTTGGCGGGCATGACGCCGTCGCCGATCAGGAACGAGATGGTGCGAGCGTGATCGGCAATAACGCGATAGGAGACTGCGCGGCGCTCGTCCTCGAAGTCCTTCGTGACGTCGCGGTCGACGCCCGACTCGGCCAGGAGCTTCTGAGTGGCTACGATGATGGGCGCGAACAGGTCCGTCTCGTAGTTGCTGCGCTTGCCCTGGAGCACTTGGACCATGCGCTCGAAGCCCATGCCGGTGTCCACGTGCCGGGCAGGCAAGGGCGTTAGCTCACCGTCGGCCGCGCGGTTGTACTGGATGAAGACCAGGTTCCACAGCTCGATATAGCGGCGGCAGTCGCCGTTGACGCGGCAGACGTGGCCGGGAACGCCCTGCTTGTCGCACCGTTCAGGCCCCATGTCGAGGTGGATCTCGCTGCAAGGCCCGCAAGGCCCCGTGTCGCCCATCTCCCAGAAGTTATCCTTCCGGCCGAAGAACAACACCTGCGCCGGATTGATGCCGGTCTCAGATTTCCAGATGGCGGCGGCTTCGTCGTCGCGCTCGATCTTGCCCTTATCGTCCTGGAAGACGGTCGCCCACAGCTTATCCTTGGGCAGCTTCCACACCTCGGTCAGAAGCTCCCACGCCCAGGTGATAGCTTCCCGCTTGTAGTAGTCGCCGAACGACCAGTTGCCGAGCATCTCAAACAACGTGTGATGGTAGGGTGAACGACCCACGTCTTCGAGGTCGTTGTGCTTGCCGCTCACGCGCATGCACTTCTGCGCGTCCGCCACCCGCCGCGCCTCAGGTTCGGCCAGGCCGAGAAAGTAGTCCTTAAACTGATTCATGCCCGCGTTGGTAAAGAGCAATGTGGGGTCACCGACCGGGGCAAGCGAAGCGCTCGGCACGATCAGGTGGTCTTTGCTGCGGAAGAAGTCGAGGAACTGCTGGCGGATCTCGTTCGAAGAGAGCGCGCTGGTGAGCTTGTCGGTCATTCGGTCATACCTCGCATGGGTCGATGCGTTAAGAGACAACGGAAGGCGCGCTGAGTCAAGCTGCCAGCGCGCCGTGAATACGCATTTTAGGGCAAGAAGGGGGTGTTGTCAAAAGGGTTGACCACGGCGGACAGCTCAACGGCGCGGGCCGGTTTCCCCGAGCGCGTCGGCAGCGCCGCGCGCGCCGTAACGGAGATGATATGCCACGGCGCACAGTCCCCACAGCCCCCACACGGCAAAACCGGAGTGCGCGCCCCACACGGCAGCGTCGACAATGCCGTGCGTGGCGAGCGCTATCTGCGCGGCCAGGAGGCCCGCGCCGAGCCCAGCCGACCAGCCATCGCCCTCCCGCCGAGCAGCGGCGAGCACTTGCCCGGACCGAAGCGCGGCCAAACCAAGCAGGCCGGTCCAGGCGGCGAGCCCGGGGATGCCGAGATCGACGGCCACCTGGAGGAAGATGTTGTGCGCATGGGGCGCGTCGGCATCCGGCCCGAGCAGAAAGAAGGGGTACAGACGGTTCGCCACCGTCTCGAAGGCGCCCATGCCGATCCCTGTCAGGGGAAAGTCCTGAATCATGTAGACCGCGCGGGACCAAAGTTCCAGCCGGCCGGGCACGCCGACGATGGCGCCATTTGCCAGCAAAGTGTCGGTCAGGTCGTCGAAACCAGCGCGCCAGAGTATCAACGCGGCAAGCAAGGCGACCAGCAGCATGACGAGCCAGGCTCGGCGCCAACGAAGGAGGCACAAGACAAGCGCAGATGCGACAGCGGCTAGCATGCCCCCGCGCGATTTAGTGAGGATCAGGATCGCCGTCATTCCGATCACCGCGGCGACCGTCGCGGCGCGTTCCGGCCGGGTGAGGCCGGCCGCGCCAAACATCAGGAGCGCCAGCGGCACGGGCAGAGCCAGCGCGAGTACGCCGGCGAGCACATTCGGGTGGGCCGGGTTGGCGACCAGGAGCGGCAGCCGCGCATAGATCGCCTCGGGGATGAACGTCAGCTTGATGTCGGTAACCCACACGACTGCGACCGGCGCGACGAGCGCTGCGCACAGCCCTGCGCCGACCACGCCAAACACCAGCACCCGCTCGCGTCGGAAGGTGCGCCCCCAGTTAAGGACCGCGAAATAGATAGCGATGCCGGAAAGAAGCCAGAGCGCTTGCCGGCGCGTCACGTCGGGGAGAGGGGTTACCCAGAGTGAAACCGGGATCAACACGACCAGGACGTAGATGAGCCAGTCGCCCGCGAGGCGCGCGGTCGCGCGCCCCCACGCAAGCTTGCGAACCAGCCAGAATGACGCGGCGAACCCCAGCGCTGCGGGCAGCACGCGCGGAGCGACGAGCCCCGCGGCCAGGACAGGTCCGATAAGCAGTGGCTCGACGTCGGTCAGCG
>JALOOB010000334.1 GCA_025454635.1 Anaerolineae bacterium | reverse complement strand
GCCCTGCCCACCACCGTGGAACTGGAAGTCGTGCAGACGGACCCGGGCTATGCGGGCGATACGGCGACAAACGCTACCAAGCCGGCGAAAGTGTCGACCGGGTACACGGTGCAGGTGCCGCTGTTCGTGAACGAAGGCGACAAGATCCGTATCGACACCCGCTCCGGCGAGTACCTGACGCGCGTCTAGTCTCGCGCCGGGACTCCGGGCGAAGGCTGACGGCGAATTTGCGAGTCAACGACGCCTCGCGTATAATTGCGCCATCGTCAGCTTGACTGACGCCGCCAACGCAGTTGGCGCAACGTTAGCGCAGCTAACGCGCCACCCTAGCTCAATCGGCAGAGCAAGCGCTTCGTAAGCGCTAGGTTGTCGGTTCAATTCCGACGGGTGGCTCTCCTTGACGGCCCCGACCTCTCACCGGTTGGGGCCGATCTCTTATATGAGGCAGACGGCTCTGAACGCTCCCGCTGACCGTCGGCCCGCCGGGAACCCGCCCGGCCGCCGCCTGCTGGACAGCCTCTGGTTCGCCGCCAGCGCTCCCCACCTGACGATCGCGCTGTCGGTGCTTCTGGCGTTCACATTTGCCCTCGCCGCGCTGCTGCCCCAGTTGCCCGCCGGCGCCGATCCCATCGCCGCCGATCGCTGGCTCTCCACCACCGCCGCCCGCTACGGTCAGCTCGGCCCCTTTCTCGCCAGCAGCGGCCTCCTGAACATTCTCGACGGCCCCTGGATCACCATCCTGCTTGGCTTCACCGCGTTTCATCTCGTCCTGCGCGTGGCCGGTCAAATCCGCCATCTGCTGCGCGCTCGGGCCGCCTCGCCCCTTGCGCCCCAGGGCCTCCCTTTCGAGTTGAGACAACTCGCGTCCGAGCCTGCGTCGCTCGCCCCGGCCATCGCCGCGCTCGCTCAAACCCACGCGCGCCATTCGGTCTCCTCCAACCTCCCGTCAGACGGGCGCCCGGTCGCCCGGCCCCGCATCGACGCTTTCATGGAGCGCCGCTCCTGGGCTGCGGTCGGCCCCCTTCTGACCTATGTCGGTCCTCTGCTCATCGTCGGCGGCTTGCTCTGGAACACCGTCGCAGGCTGGCGCGCGCTCGACGTCAGCCTCACGCCCGGTCGCCTCAGCCAGCCCGCTCAAGCCGGCGGATTGGCCCTGACCCTCGTCGCCGCGCCCGACCCGCTCACCGGGCAGCCCGGCGTGCTCACCCTTGCCCGCGGCAGCGCATCCCGCAACGCGTGGATCGACGCGGGGCGCCCCGCGCAGTGGGGCAGCGTCTGGATCGCGCAGCGCTTCTCCGGCCCCGCGCTGACGGTCACCGCGCGGGCGGACGGTGAGCCGGCGCAACTGCAGGCGCTCGAAGAGGGCGCAGGCGCGGGCGAGACGCTGCGCCTGCGCTTCGGGGAAAATCAGAACGAACAGGGCTTCGCCATCCCCGGCGAGAACCTCGCCTTTCGCGTCGTCAGCTACGACCGCCTGCCCGAACGCGGCATCGACCGGCCCGTCTTTCTGCTCGAAGGGTTCGCCGGTGAGGACGCAACGCCCCGGCTCAACGAACTGGTCGAAGACGCCGGCGAGGTCGAGTGGCAGGGCGTCACCCTCTCGCTGCGCCGCGATCGCTATGTGGTGGTAGACTTAGCCTCAGTGCCGGGGTTGCCGCTGCTCCTGGCCGGCGGACTGGCATTGCTGGCCGGCGCAGTTGTCGTGGCCTGGGGCGGCCTCACCCGAACCTGGGTCAACGCAGCCGCGGAGGGCGACGGTACGCTGCTGGCCGCAAGATCCGCGTCGCCCGCCGCCGGTCAGCGCGAAGTCGCGTCGCGGGTCCGCGCGCTGGCCGACGGAACGAGCGCCCGGCTGCCTCTCTGGAAGCTCCTGACGGGCAGCAGGACGTGGGCGCTCCTGGCGTTCGGCGCCGCGCTCGTCACAGCAGGGGCGCTGGTCGCGCCCGCGCTTGGCAGCGCCGCGCCGGCCCTGCTCCTCGCGCACCTGGCTCTGGCCGGGCTTGGGCTCGGCGTGTGGCTGCCCGCGTTCGTCGCGTCGGTCCGTTGGGCCGCCGGCGAAGCCGCGCCCGCATCAGAAACCGCTGCGCATCCCGCGCCCCTGATGCAAGGCAGAGCTGGCGACCCAGGGCGCGGCATTGCGCTCGCGGCATTTCCGCTGCTCGCGACCGCCGCAGCGCTGGGCAGCATATGGAGCCTGCTGGCGTTCGCGCTGCCCGTGCGCGCGGTGGCCGCCGAGATGTGGCTGCTCACCGCCCTGTGCCTTGCCGCAGCCTATTTCCATGCGACTTCCTCCTGGCGGCCGCTGCGCATCCCCGCATGGCTGCCTGCGCTGCTCGCGCTGCTGACGCTTGCCGCGGCTGTGGCCGTTGCGCTCACGGCGCGCTCCTTGTGGACGGCTTGAACGACGTGAGGCGCCTATGAAACCGATCACACTGGGTGTTTGCGGAGGAACCGGCTCGGGAAAGACGACCGTCGCGCGGCGCATTCTGGAACGCGTCGGCGCGGAGTTCGTCGCGCATCTGCCGCACGACGCGTACTACAAGGAGGCAGGCCATCTGCCCCCCGAGGAACGCGGAAAGCTCAACTTCGACCACCCGGACGCGCTCGACAACGACCTGCTGATCGAGCACCTGAAGGAATTGCAGGCCGGTCGGGCAGTCGAGATCCCCGTCTACGACTTCAAGACGCACAACCGTCGCGCCGAGACCCTGCGCGTCGAGCCGCAGCCGGTCATCCTCGTCGAAGGCATCCTGATCTTCGCGGACAAGCGGCTGCGCGACCTGATGGACGTGAAAATCTACGTCGACACCGACGCGGACCTGCGCCTGCTGCGCCGCTTGGAGCGCGACATCGAAGAGCGCGGCCGTTCCATCGGTTCCATCATCCACCAGTATCTCAGCACCGTCCGTCCCATGCATCTCGAATTCGTCGAGCCGAGCAAGCGATACGCGGACGTGATCATCCCCGAAGGCGGGTTCAACGAAGTCGCAATCGACATGGTGGCAAGCCGGCTGCGTGCGCTGATCGGCGATTCATCGAGAGGGTAAGGGCTTATGGGTGACGCAACGCAGCCCCACGTAGCAGTGATTGGCTGCGGATATTGGGGCAAGAACCTCGTTCGCAACTTCCAGCAACTCGGCGCGCTTGCGATGGTTGCCGATGTGACCGAAGCGGGTCGCAGCGCGGCCGTCGCGGTCGCCGGCGGCGCGCCCATCGTGGCCGACATCGACGAAGCTTTGCGCTCCGACGTCGCGGGCGTCGTCATCAGCACCCCCGCCGAGACCCACTACGAGCTGGCCGAGAAGGCGCTCCGCGCGGGCAAGGACGTCTTCTGCGAGAAGCCGCTGGCCCTACGCGCCGAAGAAGGCGCGGCGCTGGTAAGCCTGGCGGAAGCGCGCGGGCGCATCCTTATGGTCGGCCACGTGCTCGAATACCACCCCGCCGTCGTTAAGCTGCGCGAACTGGTGGCATCCGGGGCGCTCGGCAAGGTGCAGTACATCTACTCGAACCGGCTCAGCCTCGGCAAGGTCCGCCGCGAGGAGAACATCCTCTGGAGTTTCGCGCCCCACGACATCGCCATCATCCTTCGGCTGATGGGGTCGCTGCCGCTGCAAGTCGTTGCGACCGGCGGCGCCTACGTCCAGCCCAACATCGCGGATGTGACTGTCACCAATTTGCTCTTCGACAACGGCATCCGCGCGCACGTCCACGTCTCCTGGCTGCACCCGTTCAAGGAGCAGCGGCTCGTGGTCATCGGCTCGCGCAAGATGGCGAGCTTCGACGACGTGAGCAAACAACTCGTCCTTTACGATCAGCGCGTCGAGGTGGAGAAGGGCCAGCCCGCGCCCGTCAAGGGCGAGGCGGAGCCGGTCGAGTTCGCCAAGGACCCTCCGGCTGGAGTGCCGGGCCTTCCTCGACGCGGTCGCAACCCGCACCCCGCCGCTGACCGACGGCAAGAGCGGCCTGCGCGTGTTGCAGGTTCTCGGCGCGGCCCAGCGCTCGCTCATGCTCAACGGCGAACCCATGACGTTGAAAGGTGAATGAGAATTGAACGCAGATGACGCAGATTCTGGTGGATCATCATGATCTCTTAGAAGCTGTTTGAAAAGGGCGTCTGTCTTCCGCAGACCGCCCGGCGATTGATCGCCGGGCTACACCGCGGCGCCGGATAAATCCGGCTGTCGGGGGCGGGTCAGCCCCGTTTACGGGGCGCCGTTCAGAAGCCCGGCCATTGATGGCCGGGCGGCGCGCCGGGTAAACGCCTTTTCAAACAGCTTCTCAGAATATCCCGTAGATCTACCCCATCTGCGTCATCTCCGTTGAAATTCCGTCTCTCCCACAAGAAGGATAATCTATGTCCGACAAGCCTTATTACGTCCACCCCAGCGCCTATGTTGACGAGCCATGCGAGATCGGCGCGGGCACGAAGATCTGGCACTTCTGCCACATCATGAAGAACGTGCGCATCGGCGAGCGGTGCAACCTCGGCCAGAACGTGTTTGTCGCCAACGATGTCGTCGTCGGCAACAACTGCAAGATCCAGAACAACGTCTCGCTCTACACTGGTGTCGAGCTGGAGGACGACGTCTTCTGCGGGCCCTCGTGCGTCTTCACAAACGTCACCAACCCGCGCTCCCAGATCGTCCGCCACAGCCAGTACTCCCCCACGATCGTCCGCCGCGGCGCAACCATCGGCGCAAACGCGACCATCGTCTGCGGCGCGACCCTCGGCCGCTACGCGTTCATCGCGGCGGGTGCGGTCGTCCGCGGCGACGTGCCCGACTACGCCTTGATGATGGGCGTCCCCGCGCACCGCGCCGGCTGGATGAGCCGCCACGGTCACCGCCTCCCGAAGCCCGACGCCGACGGCATCATGCTCTGCCCCGAAAGCGGCTGGCGCTATCAGGAGGTCGAGCCGGGCGTGCTCCGCTGCCTCGACTGGCCGGAAGATAAGGACTTGGAATAATCTCGCATTCAGAAGCCAGGTTGCCCGACGTCAAGTAGTGCGCGGAAACGCTGGTTTCTATCGCGGCGCGAAAGGACTCTATCGTGTACGATCAACCGATTCCCCTGTTGGACTTGAAGGCGCAGTACGCGCCGATCCGCGAGGAAATCCGCGCGGTCATGGACCGCGTCTGCGACGCGCAGCACTTCATCGGCGGCCCCGAGGTCGAGGCGCTCGAGAAGGAGATCGCGGCCTACTCTCGGGCGCAGTTCGGCATCGGCGTCACGTCCGGCACCGACGCGCTGATCGTCGCGCTCATGACCATCGACGTTCAGCCCGGCGACGAGATCATCACCACGCCTTACAGCTTCTTCGCCACTGCCGGCTGCATCGACCGCCTCGGCGCCGTGCCGGTCTTTGTCGATATTGACTCGCGCAGCTACAACATCGACCCCTCACAGATCGAGGCGAAGATCACCGGCAAGACGCGCGCCATCATCCCGGTCCACCTCTACGGCCAGATGGCCGACATGGACCCGATCATGGCCGTCGCCAACCGGCATAACCTCGTCGTAATCGAGGACGCCGCGCAGGCAATCGGCTCCGAGTGCAAGGGCCGCCGCGCCGGCTCAGTCGGCCACTTTGGCTGTTTCAGCTTC
>JALOOB010000068.1 GCA_025454635.1 Anaerolineae bacterium | reverse complement strand
CGCGTCAGCCGCGTCTCCTGCTTGATGATGTCGCAGAACACGCAGCGCCGCTTGAAGTCGTAGTAGCGCTGGCTGCCCGCGAGTTCTTCCTTGACGCGCTTCGGGGTGACCGGCGTCGCGATGAGCTGCGAATGCGCGTGGGACATAGTCGCGCCGGCCTGGTAGCCCTGGTTCTTGAAGATCAGCACGTACTTGAACCGGTCGTCGCCGCTGAGATCGGCCATGCGCTCGCGGTACGCGGTCAGCACGTCGACGATCTCAGGTTCGCTCAGGTCTGCCAGTTCCTGCGTGTGCTCCGGCGTCTCCACGATGACCTCGTGCGCGCCGACGCCGCTCATCATGTCAAACATCCCGATGCCCTCGCGGACGAGCTTGCCTTCGATGCGGAGCACGGGGAACTTGTTGGGCAGCACGCGAACCTGCCAGCCCGGCGTGTTTCTCGCCGTGCCGGCCGGGCGAACCGCGAATATTTCGGTTGGGTCCAGCGCCTCCTGCCCCCCGCAGAAGACACACGGACCCGGTTGACGACTTGCGGTGATGACGGGCGCCTGGTCCGGGCGCAGCCCGCGTTCCGGAGCGATAATCACCCATCGCCCCATCACCGGGTCACGACGTAGTTCTGACACTTTGGCCTCCCTCGGCCCAGGCCGCCTGCCTTAGCTGTATTTGTTCGAACTGCCGCAATAATACCTTGGCCCAGCTTATCCCGACAGCAATTAACTATACTACCCGCGCATTACGAACCGCATTGCAGGTGTCGAGCGACGTCCTACCGCGGCAGCGTGTTGCGCCAGATCCACGCCAGGGCATAAGCTCCCTGGGTGGCGATGATCGCCCATCCGGCCCCGCGCAGCGCGGGTCGTTCGGGCAGCGCCCGGGGCAGTGTCCATGCCAGCAGCAGCGCGGCGGGCAGCGATGCGGGGGAGAACAGATCCCAGTCCTTCTGCCCCCCATAGTCCGCGTTCCATGTTAATGTCAACAATAGATAGAACCCCGCCATCAGGGCGAGGTAGCGGCCGGTCGAGTCGGTCTTCGGAATCCGCGCCCATGCGAAGATTGCGCAGAGAATCAGCGTGGGCCACACCATCGGCGCGACGAGCAACTGCTGATTCACGATGTCGACAAGGTGGCCCCACGAAAACATGGTGTAGTGCTGCCACTCGGTCGTCATCTCAAAGAGCGGCACGAACCACTTGCGGTCCCCGCCGCCGGGAAAGTCAGCGCCCATCAACGCGTCGAGCCCGTGCTGTCCGCTAGACATTAACGCGACGACGCCCGCAAAGACGATCACGTAGGGCGCCGCCAGGCTTAAAACCCTGCGCCAGTCCAGCCGCAGCCTGTCAGCACTCAAGACGTTTTGCGAACCTTCGCCGTTCCATTGACGAACCGGTGTCACGAAGAGGCCGAGGTATAGCAAGCTCGGCGCAAGGACCAGTGTCGACGGGTGAAAGGCGTGTGTCAGCGCGAGAATAGTGGCGACCCAAATGAGCGCGAGCTCGCCGCGCAGGTAGCGTAGGGCGGCCCACGCATAGAGCAGAATGCCCAGCGTCATGATCGGGTAGTTTTCGACGTAACCAAAGAAGAGCTGCATCAGGCCCAGCGTGGCGACGATGCCTGCGACGAGGAACCGCTCGGTGCGGTTGCGGCCAAGCAGCGCGGCGACGCCCATGAGCGCCCAGACAAACAGCGCGCCGGCCAGCACGCTCAGAATCGTGTAGACTGGAACCGGGTCTTGCCAGCCGAACAGGGGGCTGCCGATGTGGAAGGCGCGCGCATGGAGGTAGACATCGAGCGGCGCCTGCCAGACGTAGGTGATCCGGTACGGGTCATCGAGCGCCTTGACGAGGAGCTCCGCGTCACCCCAGCCGAGGTGGCGGATGCGGAAGATATAGAACATCACGCCAGCTGCGAGAGAGATCGCGAGGCGCGTGACCGGGTGGCGGAACGAGACCCGCGCGAGCGCCGCGCGTGGCGTAACTGCCGACACCCACAGGCGTTCCCCGAAGAGGACCAGCGCGGCGGCGGCCGCGGCCAGGAGCCACTGCGCGGCGAGCGGCAGGTAGGTGACAGGCCACAGCCCCCAGGCAAGGTCTTCCGAGAAGACAGGCGCAAGCAGCCGCAGAACAATGAGCGCGAGCGCGGCGGCGCGAATGGCCGCAAGCAAGCGCCGGGAGATACTGGAAAGGCGTTGAGGCATGAGGTGAATGACTCGGATTAACTCGATAGCAAATCATTATAGCGCAATCCGGTCCGGAATCCAACTCGATTTGGTCATTCGCTCGCGCGGCGTTACAATGACAGCTACTCTCGAATCATGATCCTGCGAACCCTGTTCCTTCACCCCCTGGGTCCCGCGTTGATCCTGTGCCTCGGCGGCATCGTGCTGGCAGTGTTGCGGCGGATTGCGCGCCGTAAGGCAGTGCTGGCCCAGATGATCGCCGGGCGGCCCTTGAGCGAGTTGCCTCGGTCCTGGCTCTACGATCTCCGCTCGCCGCTTGCCCTGATCACCGTGCTGGCCGCAACCGCGCTGCTCGCGCAACTGCGCGGTATGTCGCCGCGGCCTGCGCTCGCATGGACTTGGCAGCCGTTGACCGTCGCGGGCAGCATCCTCGAATGGCGCATCGACGCGTGGAACTGGACCATCTCGGCCGTCATTATCGCGCTGGCCGGGGTTGCGCTGCTGCTCGGCGAGGGGATCACGGCGCCCGCGGTGCGCGCTCGGCTTGATCTGGTCGGCGCGGAGGCCGAGCGGACGCTGTGGCTTGCGGCCGCGGCGCTTGTGTTTGTCCTCTCCGCCAATATCCTGACCCTGGCGTGCTGTTGGATCGCGCTCGATGCTGCGCTGGCTGTGCGCCTCCGCCTCGCGGGCGCCCAGGAAGCTGCGGGCCGCGCCTGGGGGATGCTCAGCCTATCGAGCGTCCTGTTACTCGTCCTGCTGGCAATGCTCGGCGAGGACGGCATCCGCGCATCGGTCACCGGCGCGCGGCTGACGGATATGGAATTATCGCTGCTCTGGCTCGTCGCGCTGATCCGCGCGGGGGTTTATCCGTTCCATTTCTGGCTCACCGGCCACCACTCCACGCAAAGGGATCACTGGATACCCGTTTACTTGATTGCGCCGGTCGCGGGCCTGTGGCTGCTCGGCCGCGTCCACGCGCTCGCGCCCGAGGGCTGGCTGCGCCGGCCCGAATGGATCGCGCTGGGCGCGCTTGCGCTCCTGGGCACTGCGCTCGTTGCATGGACGTCTGAGGACCCCGGCCGGAGATGGCGGTGGATTGCGTTGAACCGCGCGAGCCTCGCGGTCCTGGCTGCTTACACGGTGGCCTCGCCAAGCCCCGGCGCGCTGGTATGGTCGGTCGTGACTTTCGCGCTCGGTTGCGCGCTGCTGGTGGGCGGACAGGCGGCCCGCCGCATGTTTGGGTGGCAGGCGCCGTCCGCGCTGGCAGCCCTGACGCTGTGGGGTCTGCCCGGCACAGTCGGCTTTCTCGCGCACAGCGTGCTCGTCTTCCCGACGGATGCGGCCCTGGCGATCCCGCTGTTTGGCGTGGTGATCCTCTCTGAGGTTCTGCTGGTTGCGGCGCTCTGGGAAGCGGTGTTCCGCGACGTGGCGGCTCCGCAGACGCGGGGTGAGGTTGGCTGGCGGGCTGTGCTCCGGGTGGGTGGCGCGGTCGCGGTGCTGGCCGTGCCGTTGATCGGATTTGGCCTGGCCCCGAATGCGCTCGCGTCGTTGGCCGGCGCGCCGCTCGATCCGGCTGCCGCCAGCCTGCGCGCGATTATGGCTGAGACGCGCCGCTCGATCTGGGCGGGACTCGCCCTGGCTGCGCTCCTGGGCGGGCTGCTCGGCATCTACCGGCAAGCGATCCTGGGACAGATGCGCGGCTGGCAGGCGGCCATCTCCAACATCGCGTCCCTGGAATGGCTGTACAACGCAGTCGCTGCGGGGTTCAAGCTCGCCGCTGGCGGACTGCAATACTTCGCCACGCTCGGCGAAGGCGAAGGCTATCTCGGCTGGCTCGCGCTCGCCAGCCTCATCATCTGGGTTCTGCTTAGCACGTAGGCTATTGTCTGTCAATGTCACTCAGCGACTTCTTTCGCCAACTCAGTCTGTTGATCGGCACGCCGGCGGTCGTCCTCGCCGCGGCTGCGACGATCCTGATTGTGGTTCCGCGCGATTGGCGGGTGGTCCTGTTCGGCTATGCGCTCCTGACCGTGATGCTGTCGCTGCTCCTGTCGCAGGTTATTCCCACGGAATGGGCGTTGCAGCAGGCGGTCGTCGGCGGGCTTGTGGCGGTAATGCTGTATCTCTCCGCGCGGCAACTGGGCGGACCGGCAGCCGCCGGCCTCAGCCCGAGCGCGCGCTGGCCGCGCGTGGCGTCTCTCACCTCGTTTCGGGCCCTGGCCGTCGGCCTGGTGGTCGTCGCGTTTCTGGCCGTTCGGGAGACGGTGGAAATCCCGCTGCTAACGCCGCTGTTTCGCGATGCGGTGTTGTGGCTGGTGCTCATCGGGCTGGTGGGCCTTGCGCTGCATGCGGAGCCGCTCCATGCCGGTCTGAGCCTGCTCACTTTCCTGGGCGGCGCGCAGCTCGTGATCTTCACCTTGATCCAGCGGCAAATGCTCGTCGGCATCCTGCAGGGCGGGCAGGTGCTTCTCGGCCTTGCCATCGCCTATCTCGTTGTTGCGCATGGGCTGGCCGCGCCCTCCCGCGCGCCGGTCAGCGAAGCCCTGCCCGATTTTGACGGTCCTACCGCAGAGGAAGGCGCGCTGATGCCGGGGCCGGGCGCTGCGCCCGAAAGCAGCGCGGCCGCGGGAGGCAGCGCATGATCTCCGGGCCGCTGCTGCTCCTTATCCTCCTCTTCGCGGTCGCCGTTGCGGTCTACTTGCTGCGCCGGCTGGAGCCCCTTGCCGCGCTCATCGCGTCCATCGCCTCCGCGCTTATTGCGGTCGGGCTGTGGCGCCTGCCTTTGGATGCGCCCGCGCGGGTGGCCGGTCGCCCCGTCAATCTCGGCATGCCGCTGACCTGGGAAGACATAACGCTGCGCATCACGCCCTCTTCGCGCGCGCTGCTCGTCTTCCTGTTTGCGATGGCCGCAGTCGCGTTCATTCTTGCGTGGCGCACCTACCAGGGCCGGTCGTTCTATCCTTTCGGCCTGCTGCTGCTCGCGCTGTGGAGCATGGTCGTGCTGCTCCAGCCGTTGACGCTCACCCCGCTGGCGGTCGTGCTGGCCGCGGTGCTGTCCGTGTTCCTCATCCAGGCCGGGCGTCCCGGCGACACGCAGGGCGCGTGGCGGCAGCTCCTGTTCCCCGCGCTGGCCGTGCCGTTCTTTCTGCTCGCCGCATGGTACATCGAGCAGGCGCCGCTTAACCCGGATGACACCTCGCCGTACCAGGTTGCGGGATGGCTGTTGATCATCGGCTTCGCGCTGCTGCTCCAACCTGCGCCGCTGCACGTCGCGGTTCCCGCTGTGGCCGGACAGGCGCCGCCCGTTGTTGCGGCGTTTCTGTGGGCGGGCGGGCAGGCGGTCACCCTGTTTCTGCTCCAGCGCTTTCTCGTCACATACCCCTGGCTGAGCGACGCGCTTGACAGCGCGCAGTGGCTGCTCTGGCTCGGGATCTTTACCGCGATTCTCGGCGGCGTCATGGCCGGCGCGCAGCAGCGGCTCGGCCGCCTGCTCGGCTATGCCGCGCTGTTCGACTACGGCGTGCTGATCGTTGCGCTCGGCCTGCGCGGAACCGCGGGCCTGCCGACCGCCATCTGGCTGCTGGTCACGCGAACCGTCGCGCTGCTAACGATGGCCGCAGGCGCGGCGGCCATCCGGCATTACATGACCTCGGACGCCTTCGACCGCATTCGCGGCGCATCGTCGCGGATGCCGTGGGCGGTCGCCGCCATGATCGCGGGCGGATTCGGGCTGGCGGGACTGCCGCTCACCGCGCAGTTCGCGTCGCGCTGGGCGCTCCTCCAGCTTGTGGCCGAGGTGGACCCCCGCTGGGCGCTGCTGCTGCTCGCGGGCGCGCTCGGCGTGACGGTCGGCGTCGCGCGCGCGGGGCAGGCGACCTTCGGTGAGTTGTCCCACTCGCCCGTAGAGCGGGAACCCGCTGTGACCGCGGTTATCGCCGGTCTGCTGGTGCTCCTCGGGGTCTGCCTGGCGATCTTCCCGCAGATGCTCACCGGCCCCGTGGCGGCTGTCATTCTCCCTCTTTCTGTCCTGGAACCCTGATTCTGGTAGGTTTTGAGAGCCGCGCGACGGTATATTTTGAAACCGACGCGGGTGTTGCCGCGTCTTATTTTTGAGGATAGTGAAGCATGGCGCGATCTTCGCGAATCAGCGGGTATTACAACCTCCCGCCGGCCGAGCGGCGACGCATCGCGGCAGACTGGGCGGCCATGACGCCCGAGCAGTCGGTTGCGGTCGAGCAGCTGCTGAGCGCGCCGGGTGGGCTGGCGCTCGAACAGGCCGACAAGATGGTCGAGAACGTCGTGGCGACCTACGCGCTGCCGCTCGGCATTGCGACCAACTTCCTGATCGACGGGCGGGACGTGCTCGTGCCGATGGTCATCGAGGAGCCGTCGGTCGTCGCCGGGGCGAGCTTTGCGGCGCGGCTGGCGCGCGCGGGCGGCGGATTCACGACGGAAACCACCGAACCGCTCATGATCGGCCAGATGCAAGTGCTCGACGTGCCTGACGTCGGGAGCGCGTGCGAGAAGATCGAGGCCGGGAAGCAGCGGCTGCTTGACCTGGCGAACAGCACCGATCCCGTCGTGGTCAGCTTGCACGGCGGCGCGCGCGACGTCGAGGTGCGCGAGATTTGGGATAGCCCGGTGGGCCCGATGCTGGCGGTGCATCTGATTTACGATTGCCGCGACGCGATGGGCGCGAACATGGTCAACACGGCGTGCGAGGCCCTGGCGCCCCTGGTGGAGGAGCTGACCGGCGGTCGCGTCAACCTCCGCATCCTGTCGAACCTGGCGGATCGCCGGCTGGCGCGCGCGAGCTGCGTTGTGCCCGCCCGCGAGCTGGCGCTGGAAGGCAAGAGCGGCGACCTCGTGGCGCAGCGCATCGTCGAGGCATACGCGCTGGCCGCGGTCGATCCCTATCGGGCCGCGACGCACAACAAGGGCGTCATGAACGGCGTGGACGCGGTGGTCATTGCCACGGGCAATGACTGGCGCGCAATCGAAGCCGGCGCGCACGCGTATGCGGCGCGCGACGGGCTGTACCGCTCGCTCTCCACCTGGTCATACGATCCACAGGGCTTCGAGGGGGAGGGCGCGCTGCTCGGCAGCGTGGAATTGCCCATGGCCGTGGGCATCGTCGGGGGCGCGACGCGCGTCCATCCGCTCGCAAAGTTCGGGCTGCAACTGATGGGCGTGAAGACCGCGCGCGAGCTCGCGGGCATCATCGCGGCGGTGGGGCTGGCGCAAAACCTGGCCGCCATCCGCGCGCTGGCGACCGACGGCATCCAGAAGGGCCACATGGCGCTGCACGCGCGGCAAATCGCGATCGCGGCCGGCGCCACGGCGGCCGAAGTGGATGCGGTGAGCGCGGTGCTGGTGGCCGAACGCAAGATCCGACAGGATCGGGCAGCGGAAGTAATTTCCGAAATTCGTTCGAAAAAGTATTGACAAGACCTATACAAACATTGTAGAATAGCTATGCAGGTTACAGAGAGCAGCACCGCGAAGACATAACATTTTCTCAGTAAGTTAGTCCGGCGGCGCTCTCCAGGGAAGGGATCAACCGATGCTCAAACCGGCTCATGATGTAGGAATTGTAGGTTACGGCGCCTATGTGCCCCGCTTCCGACTCCCCGCGAGCGAGGTCGCTCGCGTGTGGACGGACGGGACCGGTGGGTTGCCGATTAAGGAAAAGGCGGTCGCCGGGCTGGACGAGGACACGCTCACGATGTCGGTCGAGGCGGCCCGCAACGCGCTGGCCCGCGCCCAGATCGACGTAACGCAGATTCGCGCGGTGTGGGTCGGCAGCGAGTCGCATCCATACGCGGTCAAGCCGACGTCAACGATCGTGGCCGAGGCCATCGGCGCGGCGCCCTTCACCCAGGCCGCGGACCTCGAATTCGCCTGCAAGGCCGGCAGCGAGGCCATCGTCATGGGCATGGGCATCGTCGGCTCGCAGATGGGCCGCTACGTGCTCGCGATCGGGATGGACACGGCGCAGGGCCGGCCGGGCGATGCGCTGGAATATACGGCGGCCTCCGGCGGCGCGGCATTTATTGTTGGTCCCGCGGAAGAGAGCGTGGCCGTTTACGAAGCGGCGCTCTCGCACGTGACCGATACGCCGGACTTTTGGCGGCGGGCTTACTCGCACTATCCCAGCCACGGTCATCGCTTTACCGGCGAGCCGGCGTACTTCGAGCATGTCGTCAGCGCGGGCCAGGAGTTGATGCAGGAACTCGGCACGCAGCCGTCGGATTACAAATATGTCGTGCTGCACCAACCGAACACCAAGTTCCCGCAGCGCGCAGCGCAAATCCTGGGCTTCCAGCCGGAACAACTCAAGACGGGCCTGCTGGTTCCGGTCATCGGCAACACCTACGCAGGTTCCTCCCTGATCGGCCTGACCGCCGTGCTGGACGAGGCGCAGCCAGGCGACCGCATCCTGATGGTCTCCTTCGGCTCCGGCGCCGGCTCGGATGCTTTCTCGATCCGCGTGACCGACAAGCTCAACGAGGTCCGCGACCGTGCGCCCAGGACGCAGGACTACATCGCGCGGCGCAAGCTGATCGACTACGCGACTTACGTGCGTTACCGCCATAAGCTGCAAATGAACTGAGGCATGAAATGAGAGACGTTGTCATTATCGGGGTGGGGCAAACGCGCGTAGAGGAGCACTGGGGCAAATCGCTCCGGCACATGGCGCACGACGCGGTCATGGCCGCCATGAAGGATGCCGGCATCGAGACAGCGGATGCGCTCTACGTAGGCAATATGTTGTCCGGCGAGCTGGGCGGACAGGAGCACGTGGGCGCGCTGGTGGCCGATTTCATCGGGCTGCGCGGCATTGAGGCGATGAAGGTCGAAGCGGCGTGCGCGTCGGGCGCGGCGGCGTTGCGGGTCGGCATGTTTGCGGTGGCGAGCGGCATCCACGACGTCGTCATGGTGTGCGGCGTGGAGAAGATGACCGACGCGGTGGGCGACGAGGTTACTTCCGGGCTCGCCACGGCTGCCGACCAGGAGTACGAAGTCAGCCAGGGCATCAGTTTCGTGGGCCTGAATGCCCTCTTGATGCGCCGCTACATGCACCAGTTCGACGTGAAGCATGAGCACTTCGCCGGTTTTGCGGTCAACGCGCACAAGAACGGCGCGAACAACCCAAACGCCATGTTCCAGAGCCCGATCAAGGCCGAGACGTACTTGCGAGCAAGCATGATCGCCGACCCGATCAACCTGATGGACTCCAGCCCCGTGTGCGACGGCGCAGCGTGCGTCATCCTGGCCCCCGCGGACGGCTATCGCGCGCGGGCCAAGGCGCACATCCTGGCCTCCGCCGTGGCGACTGACAGCCTGGCGATCCATGACCGGCGTGACCCGCTGACGCTCGATGCGGTGGCGCTCTCTTCGCAGAAGGCGTATGCGCAAGCCCGCATCACGCCCACCGACGTGGACCTGTTCGAGGTCCACGATGCGTTCACCATCATGGCCGCGCTGTCGTTGGAGGCAGCCGGCTTCGCCCCGCGAGGCCGCGGCGTTTGCATGGCAGTCGACAACGAGATCGGCATCGAGGGGCGGCTCCCGATCAGCACGATGGGAGGGTTGAAGTCGCGGGGCCATCCGGTGGGCGCAACGGGTGTATACCAGATCGTAGAGGTTGTGGCGCAATTGACCGGCCAGGCCGGCAAGAACCAAGTGCAGGGCGCCCGCATCGGCATGGCCCAGAACATCGGCGGCAGCGGCGCGACCGTCATTACACACATTCTGGGCGGCGTTTGACCTGTCAAAAGCTATCCTTGCTGTGCCAAAAGACGCTAATTCAGCAAAGTGATAGTTTTTGACGACGCAATCAAGTTAGAATCGCCGTCACATAACTGGAAAAACATCACGGGCGAGTAGATCCGCCCGGTCGGATTGATCGAAGGAGGACTTTAGAACCATGTCTATCCCGCGTAATTGGCGAACCCGACAACAGCGCTACAGCCTGAAGGCTGAAGTTTGCAATACTTGCAACAAGCATATCTTCCCGCCCCGCGACGTGTGCCCCCACTGCGCTGCGGAGAAACAGAGCTGGACGAACCTGAGCGGGCAGGGCGAGGTGTTCTCGTATACCACGATGTACAACGCGCCCGCCGGCTTCGAAGAATACGCGCCGTACACGATGGCGCTCGTCAAGCTGGCCGAGGGGCCGATGGTCACCGCGCAGCTGACCGATGTGGATGCGCAGGACGTCAAGATCGGGATGCCCGTCGAAATGGTGACCCGCAAGCTGAGCCAGGAAGGCGAAGAGGGGCAAATCCTGTACGGCTACAAGTTCCGGCCGATGCTGAGGGAAGCCGCTTAGGTCAGGGTCATAGCGCGATAATTCAGAGCCGTGCGAGGGGCGTCCGTGAGGGCGTCCCTCGTTTTGTTTGCGCGTGTTATAATCCTCCCCGCACGCTTACCCCAATCCCGCACGGAGGCAACCTCATGGCCCACACAGCCGATAAGCCCGTCGTCGGCGTAGATCTTGGCGGCACGAAAGTGCTCGCCGGGGTGGTCGACCGCGAATACAAAGTTCTTGCCACAGCCAAGCGGCCGACAAAGGGCGAGACCGGCGTCGACGCGGTGGTCGAGCGCATCGCGAAGACGGTGCGCGATGCCGTGCGCGAGGCCGGCATGGACTTCTCCGATATCGCGGGGGTTTGCTCGGCCGCGCCCGGCGCGCTCAATCCTGAAGACGGCATCGTGCGGCTCGCGCCGAACATCGAGGGGTGGGAGGACATTCCGTTTGCGAAGCTGCTGAGCGACCAACTGAGCGGGACGCCGGTCTTTATCGAGAACGACGCCAACCTCGGCGCGCTCGGCGAACTGACGCTCGGCGCGGCGCAGGGCGTGAAGAACATGGTCGGCATCTTCGTCGGCACGGGCATCGGCGGGGGCATCGTCCTGGACGGGAAGATCTGGCGCGGCTCGCACATGACGGCGGGAGAGATTGGCCACGTGGTCGTGCTTGCGGAGGGGCCTGTGTGCGGCTGCGGGAATCGGGGATGCCTGGAGTCGGTCGCGAGCCGGACTGCTATCGAGCGCGATATTCGCCTCGGCCTGCGCACGGGCCGCGAAAGTATGGTGCCGGAATTGCTGAAGCAGGCGGGCCGCGAGCGCATGACCTCGGGCATCCTGGCGCAGGCATACGAGGCGCGCGACCCGCTCGTCTACGAGGTGATTACGCGCGCGCAGCATTACCTTGGCATATTCATCGGCTCGACAATCAACTACATCGACCCCGATATGATCGTGGTGGGCGGGGGCGTGGCGGAGGCGCTGGGCGAGGCATACGTGGAGCCGGTGCGCGCGGTGGCTTACCAGTACGCGATGAACCGGAAAGACGCGCGCAACGTGAAGATCGTGCTTGCGAAGCTGGAGGATCACGCCGCGCTGCTGGGCGCCGCAGTCTACGCGCGGCAGCGGCTGGCGCGCCGCAGCTAACGGATTGGAATAGAACAGGATTGACAGGATTTTGCAGGATTGACAGGACGCTCCTGTAAATCCTGAAGAACCCTGCGAATCCTGTGAGAGGGTTCCTGTCGCGGCTTTACTCGACGAAAATCTCGACGCGCTCTTCGTCCCCGTCGTCGTCAACGCTCAGGATACGGCCGCGCACGCCTTCGCGCAGCGCGGACTGGATCGCGCTGCTGTCCATGCCCGACAGCTCCGGCGCAAAGCGCGCGCCCATCCTGAGGCCGACGTCCACCAGCCCCACGGGGATGGTCACGTTCAGCTTGACCTTCTCTTCGAGCAGCCGCGCGCCTTCCTCCGCGGTGATTTGCTTGTCCGAGACCATCTTGAGAATGCGCATCCGCTCTTCGGCAGTTGCCATCCATAACCCCCTAACTCGCGCAACTCGTCAGAGTTGCGCGTCCTGCGGCCGGACCGCGCGCCGCATTGTGATCAAATCGCGCTGCGGCTTGAATCCAAACCGCAGCAGCGCCTCGGTTGCCTCCACGTGCTCCCCGTCGTGCTCGATCATCACCGGCATCGCGCCGGCCTGCCCAAGCGACGTGAGCCCGCGGGCAATCAAGGCCTCTTCAAA
>JALOOB010000067.1 GCA_025454635.1 Anaerolineae bacterium | reverse complement strand
TTGATCTCGTCCCCGAGGGCCAGCAGTTCTTCGTTCTCAGGGATGTCGCTCATGCTGTGACCATAGTGAACGTAGCGCGCCACCCCGGCCTTGTCAATCAGCACCTGGGCCGGCATGCGCCCCAGCTTGAACAGGTTCACTTCCTGCCCATAGAGCTTGAGCACGCTCGCCGTGGGGTCGGGCAAGCCGATGAACGGCAGCGACTCTTTGGCGAAGTAACTCGCAAACGCCTGCGCGCCTTCTGGGCCGACCACCACGATCTCGATGTCGCGGGCCGCGAATTGGTCATAATCTTGGCGCAACTGCGCCATATGCGCGCGGCAATACGGTCAGGTGAAGGTGCGATTGAAGACGAGCAGGACATTCTTCTTCCCGCATAAGTCAGACAGGCGGAACGCGTTGCCGCGGTAGTCGACCAGGCTGAAGTCGGGGGCGTTTTGGTTGAGGGATACGCGTGGCATGTTGATGCTCCTACGGTAAAGACGGTTGCTTCCTATCAGGGCTTCGCAGTTCTTCTGAATAACACGCGCCAGGCCTTGCCGAGCTTTACAAACCGGCGAAGCGTGTTATAATTTCATTATACTGAATATTTCATCTAAGTAAAGTATTGTAGGTAACATGAATGATTTTGAAGCCACAAAAGCGATTCTCGACTGGTCCGCCATTTTCATGCGGCTGTCGATGAACGACTTCCTCCGCTTCTCGCGCAGCACCGGGCTATCGTGGATGCAGATGGCGGTGTTGATGCACCTTCACTACAAAGGCCCGACCGAGGTGATGGCGTGCGGCGAGTTGCTGCAGCTCTCGCCTGCGGGCGCCAGCCAGATGATCGAGCGTCTGGTGCAGCAAGGGCTGGCGCAGCGCAGCGAGGCGCCCGATGACCGGCGCGTGCGGTTGGTTCATCTGACCGATGCGGGGCGACAACTGGTGGACGAGAGCATCGAAGCTCAGCAACGGTGGCTTAAGCCGCTGCTCGCAACGCTCACGGAGGAACAACGCGCCGCGGCCACTGAGACGCTGCGCTTACTGACCGCGCAGGCTACTCGCCTGGAAACAACTTAACGCGCTCAGCGGAGCTTCATCCGCCGGTCGGCGAGGCGCGCTACAAAAGTCAGTACAACCACACCGGCTGCGTCCCGTCCGCATCCGTAAACCCGTACTCGCGCGCCAGCCGCCCCGACAACAGCGCCTGCCCGCTCTTCTTCATGACTTCCCCGTCCGTCGCCAGCGCGACGACTGCCCGCCCCACGTACAGCGGCGTCTCGGAGTACCCGAAGTGCCGGTCCTGCGCCACCGCATCGCGCCAGTTCTCCTCGCGCACGCCGAAGTGGTCCAGCACTTCCTCCGAGCGCATGAAGCCGGGCGACAGCGCGACCACGGCAATGTTATGCTCGCGCAGCTCCTCCGCCAGACCGAGCGCGAGCCGGATGACGAACGACTTCTCCAGGCTGTAATAGAAGGCGCCCGCGCGCACCTCCCTGACGTCGATCCCGTCGGTCATCTCGATAATCAGCCCGCCACCCGTCTTAATCAGCAGCGGGAGGGCATAGTAGGCGTTGATAATGTGCGTCTCAACCCCCGTGCGCAGCAGCTTGAGGCCGAGGTCAAGCGAACGTTCGGCAAAAGGCGTGCCCCACGCCTCCGCATACCCGTCGCCGGTCAGGTCGTTCACCAGGATGTCCAACCGGCCCTGCTCGGCCGCCACGCGCTCGAACAACAGCCGCACCTGCTCCCGCTCCGTGTGGTCGACGCGCACGGCAATGCCCCGTCCACCGGCTGCGGTCACCAGCTCGGCCGTCTCGTCGATCGTCTCGCTACGGTTCTTGTCCGACGGCGCGCCGCGAACGCTGCGCCCGGTGCAGTAAACGGTCGCGCCCGCCTCGCCCAGCGCCCGCGCGATGCCGCGGCCCGCGCCCCGGGTCGCGCCCGCCACCACCGCCACCTTCCCCGCCAAAGCCGCCATAGTGCCTCCTTATAGATAGACGCGCATAGTGTAGCCCAAGCCTGCGACTTGAGCTACACGATCGCCACCACCTACATGCTGCGCGCTCAGGCGGCGACGTAACCGCCGTCCACCAACAGGTGGCTGCCGCTCACGAACGACGACTCGTCACAGCAGAGGAAGGCGACTGCCGCCGCCACTTCCTCCGCCCGCCCCAGCCGCCCGGTCGCGTGCTTCGACACCAACATCTCGTGCAGCGCCTCGTCCTCGCGCAGCGCCTTGGTCATGCTCGTTTCGATGAAGCCAGGGCAAACCGCGTTGACGCGGATTCCCTGCGCCGCGTACTCGAGCCCCGCCGTTTTGGTTAGCCCAAGCACGCCGTGCTTGGCCGCCACGTACGCGGGCGAGCCGGCAAACCCGACCAGCCCCAGGATCGAGGCCATGTTGACGATGGCCCCCCGCCCCTGCTTGAGCATCTGCGGGATCTGCGCGCGCATCCCGTAGAACACGCCCGACAGGTTGATGTCGATCACCTGCCGCCAGCCGTCCTCGGGGTACTCCCCCGTCGGCGCGGTCGGCCCGCCGATGCCCGCATTGTTCACCGCATAATCCAGGCTGCCAAAGCGCTCGACCGCCGCAGCGACGGCCGCCTCCAGGTCCGCCAGCTTCGTCACGTCCACCCGCACGAAGAAGGCGTCGTTGCCCGCCCCTTTCACCAAACCGACCGTCTCCTCGCCGCCCCGCTCGTCGACGTCCGTCACCACCACCCGGCAGCCCCGCGAGGCAAACTCGAGCGCGCACGCCCGCCCAATGCCCGAACCGCCGCCCGTCACCAACACCACCCGACCTTCCATATCGCACTTCGCCATACCGCACCTCCTACCCTTTCAGACTATACCCAGTTCAAGAACGGTTCTGCCACAGAGACCCCAGAGCGCTCAGAGCATCCTGAGCGGAGCGGCTAGCCTCAGCAAGGCGCGTAGTCGAAGGATGCGGCCCTCCTTGCCCTCTGTGACTAAAGCCTCCTCAACTTGCGACGAGCCTAGGCAGTGGCTGCGCCGGCATCATCGCCCCTCTCCGAAAGCCGCTTCAACGGCGCCAGCGCCGGCCCTTCCAGCACCTCGCCCGTACAGGCAAAGCGGCTGCCATGGCACGGGCAGTCCCAGCTCTTCTCCGGCGCGTTCCAGCGCACGATGCACCCCATGTGTGTGCACACCGGCGACAGCGTGTGAACTTCCCCCGCCTCGTCCACGAAAACGGCCACCTTCTTGCCGTCCGTCTCGACCAGCCGCCCTTCGCCCGGCTGCCACTCGTCGATCTTGTCGATGTTCGTCGCCGCGCCCCGGCTCAGCCAATCGCGCGCGTACTGCCCCGCGACGTTCACGTTCTCCTTGACAAACTCGCCCGCCGACTTGGCCGGCGTGAACCGCCTGGCCGCATAAAGCTCCGCATACGGGTTGTCGTGGCCCAGGATCGCGTCCGCAATGATTTGCCCGGCAACCGGTCCCCAAAGCAGCCCGCTCGTGCCGAAGCCGGTCGCCACGAACGCGCGGCCGCTGTTAACCGTCTTGCCGATGAACGGCAGCGCATCCGGCGAGCGATAGTGCTGGCCCGACCAGCGGTAAGCAAAGGCGGCGCCGCTGGCGCCGTTAGCGCCGTTAGCGCCGATGCCGAAATGCCGGCGCGCATAGTCCTCAACGCGCGCGTAATAGTCGACCGCGTCATCATGCTGGCCAGTCTTGTGCTTCTCCCCGATGACGATCAGGTAGCGCGTGCCGTCGGCCGTGAAGGAGCGGATCGAGTGGCCCGGCTCTTCCATGCTCCAGAAGATGCCTTCGGGCGCGGGGCCGTCGGGCAGGGGCGCGGCCACACCGTACTCGCGGTACGGGCTGACCGCCGTGTGCAGCAGGTTGAAACCCTTGGGCGTGTGCGTCGCGACAATAATGTGGTCCGCGCGCACGGTCCCCGCAGGCGTGCGGACAATGCCCTTGTCCGAGTCGATCTCTACCGCCGGCGAGTTCTCGAAGACGCGGCAGCGGGAGCGCGACTCGGCCACGATGCGCTCGGCCAGGAGCCGCGTGTAGGCGGCGGGCTGAAACTGCGCCTGGTTCTCGACGCGAATGGCGGAACGCACGCCGATGGAGGCCGGCAGAGGAACGTCGGTCGCAACCGACACAGGGAGCCCGACGGCGGCGAGCGCCTTGCGCTCCTCTTCGAGCTGCTCCGCCTGCTTCTCGTCCAGCGCGAACATGAAGTGCGGGCGCCGCGCAAACGCGCAGTTCAGGCCGAAGGTCGTGACGGTGCGCTCGATGTGGTCGACCATCTCCGCCCGCGAGGCAGCCACGGCCTGCGCGACGTCGCGATTCCACTTGCGGAGGATAAGCCGCATGCCGTCGTCGGGGACGACGTGCAGGTTGCCGGTGGAGTAACCCGTCGTGCCCTCGCCGACAGCGCAGGCTTCGAGAACGGCGACGGTCTTGCCCCCGTCCGCCAGCAGTTGGGCGGCCGTGATGCCCGTGATGCCCCCGCCGACGATGCACACGTCGACGCTTGTCTCACCCACCAGGGCGGGGAACGCGCCCGCGGGCGCCGTGCCCGCCCAGATCGACTCGGTGTCCATACGTCCCTCCTGCAACCATACTGATTGATCGACACAGCCCTTGGCTTATGCAAATTTGCGTAATAGCTCAGTATGGCGGAAAGGCGGGCGGATAGGCGTTAGCGGAGTTCCAATCGGGGGAGAGAGCCGGGCCATTGTATGGCCGGGCGGGGGCGCTGTGGCAGGTCAGCCACGACCGCCCGGCCATGAATGGCGCGCCATACATGGCGTCGGCTACATCAGCAGCGCCGGATGAATCCGGCTTACGCGTGCGGTTTGCCTCGGTCCAGCCCCGTTTACGGGGCGCCGTCGCGTAGCCCGGCGATGAATCGCCGGGCGGGGGTGCCGGGCGGATGGGCCGGGCGGGTCAGCCTCGCTCGGCAAAGGCCTTGAACGACTTCATGGAGTCGGCGTTCTGCTTGCCGACGATCTCATTGATGACCGGCGCGGCCATCTTCATCATCAGGCCCACTTCGAGTGTATTCGTCATGACCCAGCGCGTGCGGCCGGGGGCTTCTTCGAAAAAGCGGTTCTCCACCGTGTTCTTCACGCCCTTGCCCTCGTAGCGGAGCGCATAGACGTCGGGCAGCCGGCGCTCGAGGATGGTCTCGACCATGTCGAACTTCATGCCGTGGGACTCGATGACCACCCGCGCCTTTGCGCCGGGATAGCCCTGCTGCCCGCTCAGAAGTTGGAACGTCTTCACCCCCGGCTGCCACTTCGCGAAGTTGCCGGGCGCCATGATCAATTCGAGCACGCGCTCCCGCGGGAGGTCGATGGAGATTTCATGCGTGGTTTTCATTCAGTAGCCCCTTGCAGCCAATAGTGCGGTCGTGCGCTAATGAGGCGTATGTTAGCACGAGGCGCACGCGCGCCCAAGTAGCCGGGGCGCGCGGCGCAAAAAAGGGCGGCCGAAGTGGCCGCCCTGTAGCGCAGTGGCGCGAAGGCCACGTTCCGTCGTTAGCTCGCCTGGGGCGCCAGCCGGAACGACGTCCCCGCCTCGTCCGTGCGGACCTCGTACTGCTGCCCGCCGGCCTCGAACACGATGCGCCAGCCCGGCGTCATGGCGGCCAGGCACGATTCCGCCGGCCCGCCCAACCCGAAGCAACCATCAGTCCACTCGACGCGTTCCGCCTCGACCACGCTCAGATCGGCAGCCGCGACGTTCGCCTGCCCCGCAAGCCACGCCGTCGCCGCGCTGGCAAGTTCCGTCGAAAGTTCGCCGCCCGTACCCGCGTCAGGGGTCGCCACAGGCGACTCGTCGGTCGCAGGCGTGTTTGCCGGGGTCTCCGCCGCGCTCGGGGCGGAGGTCGCATCGTCGGGCGAGCTCAGCGCCGGCGTCGCGCACCCGACCAGGAAGACGGCCAGGAACGCCGTCAGAAGGAGCAAAATAGATCGATACATACCAGTTACCTTACCTCTGCAACAGAATCTCTCCCCGATGCAACTTGCTTAGTCATCCACAACGCTTACCGCATCAGTTCGCACTCGTTGGACGTCCCCCGCCGCGCAGCGGTTCCAGGGTTAGCCCGCCGTCATGCGACAAGAGGCTATTGACAAACCCCCTGGTCCCGTCGTATACTCAAGGCGTATTTCTTTCGACCCTTGATTAATTACCCTGCACCATCCAGGCGGCACGCTGTTACCGATGAAGCCCGATCGCGCCCTGTCCCTGCCTGACTCTGCCCCACCGGCCAACCTTCGGCGCGGCCGGTCGATCACGGGCGTCAAGGAGCACAACCTCCAGGCGATCCTCTTCGCCTTGCTCCGCTACGGGCCCATCTCGCGCGTGGATATGGCGCAGCTCACCGGGCTTTCCGCGACCACCATCACCAACCTCGTAACCGACCTTCTTGAGCAGGGCATCGTCGAAGAGGCGGGCAAAATCGACGACGAACGGGCCGGCGACCGGCGCCGTGGCGCGGGCCGTCCCCGCACGCTCGTCCGCCTGATCCCCGACGCGCGCTGCGCGGCGGGCGTGCACATCGGCGTCGACACCGTGCGCGTCGGCGTGACCGACCTGTTCGGCGAGCTTCAGGCCTACCGGATGGCGCAGCAGCCCGAAGACGCCAGCCCGGAGTGCCTGCTCGCGCTCGCGGCCGAGCTGATCGAGGACGCGCTGGCCGAGTCGGGCAAGTGCCGCGATTGCCTCGTGGGCATCGGCGTCGGCGCATCCGGCCTGACCGACCCGCGCACCGGGGTCAACGTTCTCGCGCCGAGCCTCGGCTGGCGCGATGCGCCGGTCCGCGACATCCTCGAACGGCTGACGGGCCGCCCGGTCACGGTCGACAACAACGTGCGCGCGATGGCGCTTGCCGAGTCCATGTTCGGCGGAGGGCGCGACGTCAACACGCTCGCGTTCATTTATAGCCGGGTCGGCGTGGGCGCGGGTTTTGTGGTGGGCGGACAGTTGTACCGGGGGACGCAGTACGGCGCAGGCGAAATCGGCCACACGACCGTCGTGCCCGTGGCCGGCAAGCCGTGCCGCTGCGGTAACTCCGGCTGCCTCGAAACGTTGGTGTCCGAAGGGGAGATCGTCCGGCAGGCGACGCTGCTGGCCGAGTGCCGGCCGGGGTCAATCCTCTCGCGCGCGCTGGCCCGCGAAACCTCGATCGACGCGGTGTTCGAGGCCGCGCGCTCTGGCGACCCGGACGCGCTCGGCGTGCTGGACGATTGCGCATTCCACCTCGGCACAACCCTGGCGAACCTGACCAACCTCATGAACCCTGACAAGATCATTCTGGGCGGGGTGTTCGCCGCCGGCGCGGACCTCATGCTGCCGCGGGTCGAGGAGACCATGCGGCGCCGCGCGTTCGCGGGGTTGGGCGAGCGGGTGACGCTGGCTGTGACGACGTTCGGCCGCAAGGTCGGCGCGATCGGCGCGGCCGCGCTCGCGCTGGACGCATTCTTCTACAACAGACAAGGAACGGACGCTTGAAACACACGCTGCACATCGGTCTGATTCCCATTGCCCGGCCCACGTTCGACGTCGCGCTCGCGGCGGAGATGATGGAGCGCATCCGCGCCAGCCTCGACGGGCTCGGCTGCGCCATCCACGGCCCCAACGACCTCATCATGGACCTCGACGGCGTACGCGCCGCGGCCGCCGAGCTCCTCTCCGAGCCGGTCGACCTCCTGCTCGCCTTCCAGGCCTCGTTCGCCGACAGCACGATGGTCACCGAGTTGGCGCGCACGCTGACAGGCGCGCCGCTCTTGCTGTGGGCGCTGCCGGAGGAGCGCACCGGCGGACGCCTGCGGTTGAACTCCTTCTGCGGGATCAATCTCGCCGGCCACGCGCTGCGCCGCGCCGGGTTCAACTACGATTACGTCTACGCGCAGCCGGAGGACGAGGCCGCGCTGAGGAAGCTGACCACGCTGGCTCGGGCAGGCCGCGTCCGCCGCACCCTCCGCAGCGCGCGCGTCGGCCGGTTCGGCCTCAACCCCGACGGCTTCGAGCCCTGCCAGTTCGACGGCGACGCGCTGGCCGCGCGCCTGGGCGTTCAGGTGGTCCAGCGCGGGCTGAACGAAGTCTTCGACGGCGCGCGCGCGGCCTCCGTCAGCGCGGTCGAGCCCGTGCTCGCCAACCTGGCGGAGCGCGTCGACGGGCTGCACGAGCTGGAGCAGGAGCCGCTGCGCAAGACGCTCGGCGCGTATGTGACGCTCGGCCGGCTGGCCGACGAGAACGGCTTCAACGGTTTGGCGGTCCGCTGCTGGCCCGAGTTCTTCACCGAGCTGGGCGGCGCGGCGTGTGGCGCAATGTCCATGCTCACCGACGAGATGACCCCGTGCGCGTGCGAGGCCGACGTCAACGGCGCGGTCACCGGGCTGATGCTCCAGGGGTTGAGCGGCGAGCCGGCCTTCGGGACGGACATCGTCGGCTGGGACCTGGAGCGCGACGAGACCGTGCTCTGGCACTGCGGGCTGGCGCCGTTGTCCATGTGCGACCCGGATTTCCGGCCGCGGACGACGGTCCACTCGAACCGGAAGAAGCCGCTGCTGATGGAATTCCCCCTGAAGCGCGGCCGCGTGACGATCGCTCGTCTCAGCCAGGCGACGGGCGAGTACCGGCTGGTGGTGGGCGCGGGCGAAATGCAGGTCGCTCCGATGAGCTACACCGGCACATCGGGCGTGCTCAAGTTCGACCGGCCGGCCCAGGAGGTGCTGGACACGATCATGCAGGAGGGACTGGACCACCACATTTCCCTGACCTATGGCGACCATCTGGACGCGCTGCTGGCGCTGGCCAAGCTGCTCGAGCTGCCCGTGCTGCGGCTGGCGTAACATGACCTACGGGTTTTAGCTACCGGCGGAGGCATCCTGAGCGGAGTCCCGCTCGGCGGGACGCAGCCGAAGGACGCCGATGCGGGGCGGCAGTAGGCGCATCCTTCGACTGCGCCGCGGCCCTGTGGGCTGGTCTCCGCTCAGGATGCTCACGCAATTAAAGCCAAGCCAATCACTCATAGCACCCCAAAGGAGGGAAAGCGAATGTCGGAGAAGAAGAGCAAGTTGTCCCGCCGCGAGTTTCTGAAGCTGGGCGGGAGCGGCCTTGCGGCCGCCGCATTCCTCTCGGCCTGTGGCGGCGCGCAGCCGACCCAGGCGCCTGCTCCGGCGGCCCCGGCGGCCGAGGCAACCACCGCGCCCGCTGCTGCCCCGACCACCGCGCCCGCGGCCAAAGCGGCCATGGGACCGATCGAGTTCCTGGCGTGGGGCGACACGACCGACGGCCCCGCATGGGAGAAGCTCGGCCCCGCCTACACCGCCAAGACCGGCAACGTCGTCAATATCACACCGGTCGCTGACCCCAACGCCAACTTCTACACCAAGCTCCAGACCATGTTCGCGGGCGGCACCCCGCCGCATCTCTCCTCCTTCCAGGGGTGGGAGTGGCAGACCTACCAGGACAAGGACCTGCTGCAGGCCGTGGACGAGTGGATCGCGCGCGACAACGCCACCGCGGCCTACCCGGCCGGCTTCACGAGCGTCGAGCAGAGCACCAAGCGCGGGGGCAAGACCTACCTCATCCCGCTCCAGGCCGGCGTGATGGTCATGTTCTACGCCAAACGCATCTTCGACGAGGCTGGCGTGGCTTACCCGAAGGACGACTGGACCTTCGATCAATTCGTCGAGACAGCGCAGAAGCTGACGGACGCGGGCAAGGGGACGTTCGGCTACCAGGTGAACGGCAACTGGTTCCGCGACATCGGCTGGATTGTCGGCACGGGCAAGCGCGAGTTCGACAACATCATCGACCCCACGAAGGCCCAGTTCAACACCAAGGAGATCGTGGACCGCATCACGACAACCTCCTACGACATGCCGAACACCTACAAGGCCGCGCCGAGTCCGGCCGACACCTCCGGCGCATACACGATCAACAACGGCAACTGCGCCATGAAGTACGAAGGGCCGTGGTTCCTGCCTCAGTTGAACAGCCAGAAGCTCCGCGACGAGAAGAAGGAAGTGCCGTTCGACGTGGTCCGCATGCCCGCAACGCCAGGCGTCGCCGGCCGGCCGCATCGCGGCTGGGGCGAGGGCGTCGCGGTGACGAAGACCGACATGGCCGAAGCGGCGTGGGCCTTTGCGGCCTACCTCATCAGCGAGGAAGGCAACAAGATCTACTCCGAGACGACCGGCCGCATCCCGTCGAACGTCGAGCTGGCGACCACCTGGTGGGTGCCGCGCACGAAGGAGCTCTACCAGATCGAGAACGGCCAGGCCTTCCTGGACGCGTTCAAGGAAGGGCAGATCGACGTCGTAAGCGTCAAGGCGCCGCGCTCCAAGATGTGGTCCGAAGTGGTCAAGCCGACCGCCTGGGACGCGATCAACAACGGCAGCGCCAAGCCGGCGGACGTCTTCCCGCAGGTCGACGAGAAGCTCAACGCGCTCCTCAGCGCATAAGAATCGGACGCAGCTGACGCAGATGGGGTGGATGACCATGATCTCTGAAGGCATCTAAACCGGATCCTGCCAATCCTACCCAATCTGCGTCATCTGCGTTGAATTCGCCTTTCCCGGAGGTACAGCATGGCCTCGATCGCGGTCCCGAAGCGCCGCGTGTCGTCATTCCAGCGACGCGAGTGGCTGCAGGGGTATCTCTTTGCTGCGCCGTTCTTGATCGGGTTCTTTGCCTTCGTGGCGTTCCCGATGCTCTTTTCGATCTGGCTGATGTTCCAGAAATGGGATCTGCTCTCGCCACCCACGTTCGTAGGCTTGGCGAACATCCAGCGCATGCTGACCGACGAGCTGGCGCGCAAGGCGCTGGTGAACAGCGCGATCTACACCGTGTTTGCGGTGCCGTTCCAGTTGGTCATCTCGTTCTCGCTCGCGCTCGCGCTCACGCAGCCGGTCAAGCTGCGCAGCCTGTACCGCGCCGGGTTCTACCTGCCCATCATCATCCCCGTCGTGGCGACCGCCGTCGTCTGGCAGCGCGTGCTGCACCCCGACTTCGGCATCCTGAACACGGTGCTCGGTTGGGTCGGCATCCCTCCCCAGCCGTGGCTGCTCGAACCCGGCCTGGCCAAGCCCGCCTTCATCTTCATGTCATTCTGGATGATCGGCCGGCAGATGGTCATTTTTATCGCGGGCCTCGGCAACATCCCCGTGCAACTCCAGGAGGCCGCGCAGATCGACGGCGCCAGCAAGCTCACATCCATCTTTAAGATCACCGTGCCGCTGATGACGCCGCTCATCTTCTATAACATGATCATCGCGATCATCAACTCGTTCCAGACCTTCGTCCCTTCGCTCATTATGACCGACGGCGGGCCGGAGAACTCCACCCTCTTCGTCGTGCTGAACATCTACCGCAACGGCTTCCAGTTCTTCAACATGGGCTACGCATCCGCCCTCGCGTGGGAGCTGTTCGTCATCGTCATCGGCTTGACCATCGCCCAGTTCTACGTGTCGAGCCGCTGGGTGTATTACGAATCGTAATCCTTGCGAGTCACAGGAGGACAACATGGCTGTCGTTGCGACTCCGAAGGCAGAGGCCCAGCAGTACGCGGCCGCGAAATCGCGGCGCCGCACGATGAACCGGCTGGGGCTGATCGGGCTCCAGATTCTCATGACGGTGATCCTCATCACCTTCCTCGGCCCGACCATCTGGATGGTGTCGTCGTCGCTCAAGACGCCAAACGAGATTTTCGCGGTGCCGATCGTCTGGCTGCCGCAGAATCCGCAGTGGGGCAACTACGCTGAAGCCATGTCGCTGCTGCCGTTCGGGCGCTTCGCGCTGAACACCTTCAAGATCAGCATCGTCTCGGTGATCGGCGTGACGCTGTCGGCCGCGATGGTCGCGTACTCGTTCGCGCGGCTGCGCTGGCCCGGACGCGACTTCTTCTTCGGGATGCTGCTCGGCACGATGATGCTGCCGGAGATCATCACGCTGATCCCCATGTTCATCCAATTCCGCGTCCTCGGGTGGACCAAGCCGGGCAACGTTCTCGGCCTCTTCCCGCCCAACCACCCGCTCGGCTTCCCGCTCAACTACCTGCCGCTGACCGTGCCATTCTGGCTTGCGCTCGCGCCCCTCTACGTCTTCCTGATGCGGCAGTTTTTCAAGAGCATCCCCATGGAGTTGGAAGAGGCCGCGCTGGTCGACGGCGCGAGCCGTTTCCGCATCCTGTTCAACATCATCCTGCC
>JALOOB010000333.1 GCA_025454635.1 Anaerolineae bacterium | reverse complement strand
CCCCGGCTCATCTGCTTCTCCTCGACGAGGAAGCTGACGGTGAGCTTGCCGGTTTGCTCGATGAGGATGTGCTCCCGGAAGTGGCCGGGATACTTCATAATATAGTCGGTCGCAATCGACCCGGTGACGATGACGGACATATTACTCCCTGCTCAGGATCAACCTTCGAGGTTTCCCAAACCTCGGAGGTTTCGACCCGCTCTTCCGCGATCCGGCAATACTCGGCCGAAATCTCGTACCCGACGTAATGGCGTCCTTCCATCACGGCTGCCACCGCGGTCGAGCCGCTGCCCATGAACGGATCGAGCGCGACATCGCCTGGCTTGGTGTACAGCAGCATCAAGCGGCGGGGCAGCTCTTCGGGGAAGGGCGCGGGGTGATCGACGCCTGTCTCGGTGGTCATCGACCAGATCGACTCGCTGCCCTCGTCCGCGGCCTGCGCCCAAACGGAGCGGGCGATGGACTCCGCGATCCAGGCGTCGTCCTTACCCCGGCGCCGCGCATCGGTTAGCTTGGCGAGTATTTTGCGCTCGAGGTCCTTCAGCCGGTCCTCTGGCCGCCAGATGCTCCGCGTCCAGGCGACGAACTCGTTGCCCGTGATGCCGGTGGGGCCGCCACCGTCGAGCCGGAGCTGATCCTTGCTCCACACCGTGATGTACTCGTGCACGTCTCGCAGCGTCGGGTTGCTGGAGCGCCCAAAGCTGCCCCAGGCGGTCGAAATGCCGGCAGACGCGCCCTTGTCCCAGATGATGTGCCCACGGTGCAGCCAGCGGCAGTCGCTCGTCCGCAACTGCTCGTCGATCAGGCTGACGAGCGAGAGGTACGGTTTGCGGTCGGTGTTCGCCACGTTGACGCAGAGGCGGCCGCCGGGCGCCAGCACGCGGTAGCACTCCCGCCACACCGCATGGAGCATCGCCAGGTACTCGTCCAGCCTAAGGTCGTCGTCGTGGTCGGTGTAGTCCTTGTCGACGTTATAGGGCGGCGACGTGACGACAAGCTGGACGCTGCCCGCGGGTACGTCGGCCATGCTGCGGGCATCGGCGCAGTAGATACGATCCAACCAGGGCTGGTCTTCCAAGCTCTCGCGCTCCGGTATGCTCGGCTTACCACTAAGGATCGAAGAACCAGAGTTTCACTAAGTTTTCAGAAGAGTCTTCGTGTAACTTTGTGTCTTTGATTCTTAGTGGTGGGCTTAGTTCTTGCGTTGACGACGCGCTTCGGCGGCTTCGACGGCCTTGCGCAAGCTGATCTCGAACGGCGGGTAGCAGATGCCCTCTTCGGTGATGATGCCGGTCAGGTAGCGGTGCGGCGTGACGTCAAAAGCCGGGTTGTAGACCGGCACGCCTTCGGGCGCGATGCGCTCGACGCCGACCATCGTCACCTCTTCGGCCCCGCGCTCTTCGATTGGGATCAGGTCGCCGTGAGCGAGGGCGAGGTCGATCGTTGGCGTGGGCACGACCGAATAGCACGGGATGCCGTTTTCCTTCGCCAGCACCGCGAGCTTGTACGAGCCGATCTTGTTCGCCACGTCGCCGTTGGCCGCGACGCGGTCCGCGCCGTACAGGACGACTTGCACCTTGCCGAGCCGCATCAGCATCCCGGCCGCATTATCCGCAATCAACGTCATCGGGATTTCGTCGTGCATGAGCTCCCACGCGGTGAGCCGGGCGCCTTGCAGGCGCGGGCGCGTCTCGTCCACCCACACGTGGACCTGCTTGCCCTGTTCGCTGGCTGCGCGCACGACGCCGAGGGTGGTGCCGTAATCGACTGTGGCGAGTGATCCGGCGTTGCAGTGAGTCAGGATATTGGCGCCCTGCGGCACGATCTCCGCGCCGAACGCGCCCATGCGCCGGTTGATCTCCACATCCTCGTCCGCGATGCGCTGCGCCTCGGCAACGATTGCGGAGCGGAGGTCGTCGACGTTGGGGAGGACAAGGCCCCCGACGTAGTCCATAATGCGCGAGGTCGCCCAACTCAGGTTGACTGCCGTGGGCCGCGCGGCGTCGAGCGTCTTCTTGGCAGAAGTCAGGTCCGCCAGCAGGCTGTCGCGATCGCGCGCGGGACTGCGCTGCGCCGCGAGCGCCATGCCGAAGGCGCCCGCCGCGCCGATCGCGGGCGCGCCGCGGACGACCATATCGGTGATGGCCTGCGCGACGGCAACGTGGTCGTCGTAGGTCAGCACGTCATAGGTCAGCGGGAGAATTCGCTGATCGATCATCTTGAGCTGGTTGTTTTCCCACCACAGGGTGCGGGGCATAGGTTGGCTCCTCGGGCAGGGGCGACCGCAGGCAGCCCCCACAGGGGTGTCTTAACGAAAAACGCCCACCGGAGAGGCGGGCGTGGCGTGACAGCGCTTAGGCCGGCCTCTCATCTTCCAGTTAGGCGACGCAGGTCGCCACTGACGGAATTGGCACCAGCCCGGCTGCTCCGAGACTTCGCCGCCTGCCTAGCTTGCGCCAGGGAAGGCGTCGCAACCGGTCTCCGGGGCTCCAGGTGGTTGCCGGGGGATCAACGGGCCGTTCCCTCCCCCCCTCTGGATGAGTGTCCAGGGCTGAGTTATTAACAAGTGGCAAGTATAGCGCAGACGCGCGGGCAAGTCAAAAAGGACGGTGGCCCATCAGGAATTCCAAATGTAACTGGTTCGCAGGCATCCTGAGCGGAGACCGCTCCCGCAGGGAGCGCGGCGCAGTCGAAGGACGCCTGCGACGCCCGCATCCTGAGCGGAGGCCCAAGGGGCCGCAGTCGAAGGATGCTTGGATGACCACATTTGGAATTCCTGGGTGGCCCATCTTTGCGGCCGGCGCGTCTTGTGCTACTATCGGGAAATGGAACATATGTTCTATCTCTCGATGGCGGCCGGAAAGGAGCAGCGCGATGGGTCCGGTAGGCGGACAGGCCGGGTGGCTCTGGGTGGATAATCGGGTCGTGAACGAGTACGGCAGTTGCGTCGGTCCCCATGCGCTCGCCGTCTACCTCGCGTTCGCCCGCTTTGCCGACAAGCCGGCACGGTCAGGTGCGGTCGCTTACAGGCACGTCCGAGCAGGGCGAGCGGGTGGGGTGGTTACTTCAGCTTGAAGAAGGCGACGAGAAGCCGGCCCTCACTCGTCGTTGAGAGAAGACCGGCCTTTCGCTCCCTCACCACGTCCACGCCGGATCGGCGTCGTTTCCCGGCGCGTTCGTCAGGTTGCGCTCGTTGCCGTCCGGATCGGTGACATAAATATCCCAGTTGCCCCCGCGATCGGATTCGTAGGCCAGCAGGCGGCCGGTAGGCTGCCATGCGGGACTCTTGCCCGGATTGGCCGGCCCGCCGACTCTGCGGGCGTCGCCACCGGATGCCGGGACGACATAGACATTCCAGGCGGGGCCGTCGCCACCGATGAAGGCGACCGCGCTGCCATCGGACGAAAAGGCAGGAGCCTGGCTCCACCGGTCGCCCGGCGTAATCGCCCGCGCTTCCTCGCCGTTCGGGCCTGCGATGTAGACGGACGCGATGCCGGTGCGGTCGGAGACGTAGGCGAGGCGGCTGCCGGGACCCCAGCCGGCGTTCCATGAATTCGCCGGCGCGACCTCGTTCGCCTGGGTCGTCGCCACGTCAACCACCACGATGACACGCGGGGCCGAGTTCGGATCAACCAGCACGCGGCGGCCGTCGGGCGAGAACTGGAACTGGAACGAGCGATCGAGCTGGAACAGGCGGCGGTCTCCCACGTAGAGCGTGTGCCTGCCGTTCTCCATGCGAACAAGCGCGAGCTGGCCATTCGGCATGGGGCGCGCCGCGACGATGCCCGGATCGCTCGCGAGCCGCTCCTCCTGCCCCGTCGTGATGTCGAGCCGATAGACACCCGTCGCGTCGCTCCGCTGGCCGACGTAGTAAAGGAAGCGGTTGTCGGGCGACCAGGCGGGCGACGTGTTCACGCCGTCGTTGGTCACCTGGATCTGGTTTGCGCCGGCCGCGTCCGTGACCCAAATCTGAGGGCTACCGGTGCGGTCGGAGACAAAGGCGAGCGCGCGGCCACCCGAGAGGGCGGCGGGCAGGGAAACACCGGCGCCCGCGCCGGCGGTCGGTTGCGCGGTCGCGGTCGGCGGCGGCTGTGTTGGCGCAACGGTGGCGGTAGGCGGCAGCGTGCCTGTTGGTGGCGGCGGCTGCGTAAGCGCGAGCGTCGCCGTGGCGCGCGGCGTGGTGGTTGGCGCGGGCGCGAGCGTGGGCAGCGCGCCGGGAGCCGCGG
>JALOOB010000332.1 GCA_025454635.1 Anaerolineae bacterium | reverse complement strand
CACGACGAAGAAGTTGATGCTAAACAGCAGGATGATGCGCCCGATGCCGAGCGCTTGCTCCGCGTAGAAGCGGCGCATCGCATCGACGTCCGATGTGCTGCGCTGGATCAACTCGCCGGTCTGCATCCGGTCGTGGTAGCCGAACGTCAGCCGCTGGATGTGATCGTACAGGTAGTTTCGCAGGCGCCGCGCAATGCCCTCGGCGGTCTGCGCGGCGAGCCGGCCGCTGAGAAACGTGAACCCGCCTTCCAGGACCGCCAGCCCGATAAACGCTAGCGCGATCAGCACGAGTGCGGATGTCCGGGTCTCGACTCCAAGGATGCCGTCGACGAACTCCCGCAGCAGCAGATAGGTGGCAGTCTTGGCAGCCGCGCCGACTGCTAGGGCAACGGTCGCGCCGAGGAAGCGCCAGCGGAAGCCCGTCATCATGGCCCATAGCCCGGCCAGCTTCTGCCCCACGCCTCCACCCTTTGCCTGCTGCGCTAATGCTGTCATCGCAACGCTCCGGACTAAAGTCGCGGCAACCGGACCGGCCGCGAAGAGACGATTCTACCACGCCAGTTATGCGCTTACTAATTACGCAAAAGGGGCGCATAAGTCGCGTTAAACGCGGCTTTCTGATTGTTTGCGCTCAACCAACAATCTCTGTTACGATTCCTGCGCGAGGAACACACCTTGAACAGACGTCGTCACAAGCGCATGGCTGCAGTTGCGTCGTGCAGCGGCGCAGACCTCTCCGCCGCCTACCTGCAGGCGAACAAGACGCGGCTTGCCACGCCGGTGGCCGCCGGCGAACAGCCGCCAGTGCAATTTGTCGTCGCGGCGGGCACGACCGCGCGGGGCATTGCGGACAACCTCGCCGCACGCGGTCTGATCACGGACGCGCGACTGTTCGAGGCGTTCGTTCGCGTCAACGGGCTCGCCGGCTCGCTCGAAGCCGGGACGTTCCAGCTTAGCCCGAGCATGACCATCCCGCAGATTGCCTACGCGCTGACGGACGCGCGCGCGGCGGAAATCGCGGTGCGCGTCCGCGAAGGCTGGCGGTTCGAGCAGACCGCGGACTATCTCTCTCAGAATACCCCTTTGGATGGGGGAGAGTATCGCGAGCGCGCGGCGCAGGGTGTGCTCACCGGGCTCGACACCACGTCGTATGCCGAGTTTCTCGATCGGCGGCCCGCGGGCGCCACCCTGGAGGGTTACCTCGCGCCGGACACCTATCGCCTCCCCGCCGAGGGCGCGACGACGCTCGACCTGATGAAGCGCCAGCTCGATACGTTTCGCGACCAGGTCATGCCGCTCTGGCGCGACGCTCAGGCCAACGGCAAGACTAAACTAACGCTCCACGAGGCGCTTACGGTTGCCAGCATCGTCGAGCGCGAAGCGGTGATCGACGACGAGCGACCGACGATCGCGGGCGTGTATCTGAACCGGATCGCGCGCGGGATGCGGCTCGAAGCCGACCCGACGGTGCAGTACGCGATGGGTTACCAGGCCGACAGCGGCCTGTGGTGGAAGGCGCCGGTGTATCTCGAAGAATATGGCAAAGTCGAAAGCCCGTACAACACCTACAAAGTGAAGGGCCTCCCGCCCGGCCCAATCGCCGCGCCCGGCCTGGCGAGCATTGAGGCTGTGCTCAACCCTGAGATGCACGAGTATCTTTTCTTTATGGCGAAAGGCGACGGCAGCGGGCGTCATTCCTTTGCGCGCACGTTCGAGGAGCACCTTAAGAACGTGGAGGCGTACCAGAAGGGGCAGTAGCGCGCTTGCGACCATCGGCCTACAACTTATGCGCAGCGCGTCTTACGACATTGTGTTCTCGTCTTGATAGTTGGTTATGTTGTAAGCTAGTGTCAGTGTCGATCTGTGACGGAGGGAGAGGATGTTACTGTTGCGTCGCCTCTGGCGCCGAGCCGCGCTCGTCCTGGCGCTCTTGGTCTTCGCCGCGCTCCTCTCCGCCTGCGTCACCCCCGCCCAGGACATCGGCCCACGGCCCGGCGACACGCCGCTCGACGCAGCCGAGGCCTATCTCCAGAAATACCAGCCCGGCCCCACCCCGCGCGTCTTCCAGACCACGCGCATCTTCGACCGCAACGGCGCGCCCATCGCGGAGTTGTGGAGCGAGGGGCGGCGCACCTGGGTCCCGTTGAGCAAAATATCGAAGAAGCTCATCGACGCCACGGTCGCGGCCGAGGACAGCACCTTCTACTACAACACCGGCATCGACAGCGCGCGCGTGATTGGAGCGGCGCTGCAAAACTGGGAAGAGGGCCAGATCGTCTCCGGCGCGTCCACGATCACCATGCAACTCGCGCGCAACCTCTTCCTTGGCCCCGACGAGCGATACGAGCAGTCGATGGACCGCAAGATGCTCGAAGCGGGGCTCGCGCAGGAACTCACCAAGCAGTTCTCCAAGGAAGAAATCCTGGAGATGTACTTGAACCTCGCCAACTATGGCCATATGGCCTACGGCCCGGAGGCGGCCGCCCAGGCCTATTTCGGCAAGTCCGCAGCCGAGGTGACGCTGCCCGAGGCTGCGCTGCTGGCGGGCATCCCGCAGGGACCTGCGCGGCTCGATCCCTTCATCGACTTCCCTGCCGCCAAGGCGCGGCAGCGCACAGTGCTCGACCTGATGGTGCGCCACCGGCTCCTCGCGCAGTCCGACGCCGACTGGGCCTATAATCAGCCCCTCGCGCTGAATCCCGAACCTAACCGCAAGCTGAATCTCCTGCCCCACTTCGTGAACTATACCGTCGACGTGCTAAATGCGCGGCTCGGCGGCGATGCGGGCATTCGGGGCGGGCTGAACATCACGAGCACGATCGACCTCCGCTTCCAGGCGCTCGCGCAGGATACGGTCTCGAAGCAGGTGACCGCGCTCAAGGCGAAGAACGACATGAGCAACGCCGCGCTGGTCGCCATGCTTCCGCACAGCGGCGAGATCGTGGCGATGGTCGGCAGCGTCGACTTCAACGACGAGAAGATCGCCGGGCAAGTCAACGTTGCGCGCAGCCTCCGGCAGCCCGGCAGCTCGATCAAGCCCGTGCTCTACGCGGCCGCGATGGACGACATGCTCATCAGCCCCGCAACGGTGCTGTGGGATATCCCCGTCACTTATCCGATCACCGGCACGAAGCCGTATAGCCCGCGCAACTACGACGGCAAGTTCCACGGACCGGTCACGGTGCGCGCCGCGCTCGCCAACAGCTACAACGTGCCCGCCGTCAAGCTACTCGAAGCGGTCACCGTGGACCGGATGCTCAAAGGCGCAGAGTTGATGGGCATTCGCAGCCTCACCGATTCGGGCCGCACGTTCGGCCTCGCGCTCACGCTGGGCGGCGGCGACGTGACGCTGCTCGAACTGACCTCGATGTACAACGTGCTTGCGAGCGCGGGCCGCGCGGTTGGTCCTGAGCCAATCCTCCAGGCCACCGACGCGTATGGCCGGCCGGTGCTGGCCGCGCGGCGCCCCGGCGGGGAGCCGGTGCAGGCCGTCAAGCGAAGCACGGCGTTCCTGCTGACCGATATCCTCAGCGACAACGAGGCGCGCAAGCCCATGTTCGGCGCCAACAGCCCGCTGAAGCTAAGCAAGCCCGCCGCGGCCAAGACAGGGACGACGGACGACTGGCGCGACAACTGGACCGTGGGCTACACGCGGTATCTTGTCGCGGGCGTCTGGGCGGGCAACAGCGACGGCCGGCCGATGAAGCGCGTGAGCGGCGTCGCCGGCGCCGCGCCCATCTGGCACGATTTCATGGAGGCAGTGATCACACAGCCCGATCTGCTTGCGGAGATCGGCGCGCCGGACGGGGCGAGCGCGGCGGGGTGGCAGTTCGAGGCGCCGCCCGACGTTGCGCTCGTGCCGGGGGCATGCCCACCGCGCATGGCGTGCCGCGCCGGCGGTGAACTCTTCAGCGCCGAATGGCTCGCCGCAGCCGGCGATGCCGGCCCGCTCGCCGACACGGTGAGCCTCGTCCAGGCCGCGCCGGTCGCGGTCGGCGGGCGGTGGGTGGCCTACTGCCGGACCGAGCCGGCTGCGCCCCGCGCGCTGCTCAAGCTCCCCGGCCCGCTCGGCCTCCCGCAGGCCGCGAGCGGCCTCTCGTCCGCGCTGCAGCCGATTACGAACGCCGCGCAGGACACTGAGAGCGCGGCCGGCCCCCGTCCGCCACGCGCGGTAGACGTCCACAAGGCGGTTGCGTGGAGTCTGCGAACACCAACGCCGGTCGACGTCGGGCGCTGCATCGAGATCACCGAGATTGCGCGGCAGTCGGGCGCAGGCGTCCTGGCAGGGGTCGACATTAGCTCGGCCGCTGACCCGAACGCAGGTCCTTACGCATCCGCGGTGTCGTCCGTCAAGGGCATCGGCCCGACGACTTCTCAGGCGTTGGTCGTCGCGGTTCCGCCGGAACCTGCCGGCTCTCCGACGCCGGAAGCCACGGCCGAGGCAACGGCTGCGCCGGTCGTCGTGGCCGCGCCCGGAGCCCTGGGCTTCTCGCTCGCGCAGGCCATCATCAACCACAACGATTGCCCCGGGCACTACATCCTCGGCGCAGTGCTGGGCCGCAACGGCGCGCCCATGTCGGGCGTGCGTATCGCCATCGTGGCGCGAACGACGCGGGCCGCTATGACTTCCCCATCAACAACTTCCCCAACCGCTACACTCTGACCGTGCTCGACGGCAGCGGCGCGGCAATCAGCGCGCCGGTCACGGTGGAGCACCTACAAGGCTACGGCGGCAGCGCCACCTGCCACACGGTGGTGTGGCAGGCGTATTAGCTCGCCGTACGCCGCGCTCGACAAACCCGCCACCTCTTTTGCTTCATTCGCCGCTTCGCGCTAAAATGCGCAAGGTTAACGCCGAATTCCCTTAGGAGCATACGCAATGATCGTTACCACCGCTCAACTGTTCAAGGCAGCCTATGGCAAGTATGCTGTGGGCGCGTACAACATCAACAACATGGAGCAGGCGCTCGGCCTGTTCCAGGGCCACATCGCCGCACAGGCGCCCTTCATCATCCAAATCAGCAAGGGCGCGCGCAAGTACGCCGGCATTCCCATGATCGAAGGCATCATCCGCGCGGCCGAGAAAATGTACCCGGAGGCCATCTTCGCGGTCCACCTG
>JALOOB010000331.1 GCA_025454635.1 Anaerolineae bacterium | reverse complement strand
GCTACCGTCTGACAGACAGGTAGGTAATTCCACCCAATTCTTTCGGAACCGTGAGTCATCCATGAAGTCACTTTTCGGAGGGCCGGTCCGGGGCCACGTTCAGGTCGAGCTGCTATCAGCCTTCCTGGATGGGCAAGCCTCTCCGGCCGAGCGAGCATCCATCGACGCGCACTTGCAGCAATGCGCTGCGTGCCAGGCCGAGCTCGAAAGCCTGCGCCGCACCGTCACCCTCCTGCAAGCGCTGCCCCGCGTCGCAGTGCCTCGCGCATTCACCTTGTCTGAGGCCCAGGTCGGCATCCGGCGTCCCGATCCAGCCCCGGGTTGGTTTGGCGGTCTCGCGCGCGGCCTCGGCGCCGTCGCGGCCGTCCTGGTCGTCGCGCTTGTCGCATTTGCCGTGTTGCGCCCCGAGCGCGCACCTTGGAGCCCCGACCAGACTGTCGCGCGTGTCTCTGAGCCGACGGCCGCCGTAGCGGTTATGCAGACGGCTGACCAAGCCGCGGAATCCGGCCCTGCGGCCGCGGCTGCGCCCGCGCCTCTGGCGATGGAAGCGCCGACGGCCGAGACGGAAGCTCCCGCAGCAACCGGCGACGCGCCGGAAGCAACCACGCTCGCGGTCGCGCCTACGCCCGCGCCTGAGCCTGAGCTCGCCGCCGCGGCTGCTCCGCCGACAGAGCCAGTTGCCGATGCTGCCGCCACGCCCGCGCTCCAGCCGACCGCGACCCAAGAGCCGGTTATGGTGGCCAAAGCTGCCACTACGCCCGAACCCGAGATGGGCGCGGCTGCAGTGGGCGTCGGTGGTGGCGGCGAGGGCGGCAGAGGCGGGATGGGCGGCGGCGCAGGCGGCCCCGGAATCCCGGCGGCGCAACTGACGCCCGAGCCGACCCCACCCGGCCAGCCGCTTGCCACTGCACTCCCTATCGGCTTGCGCTTCGCCTACGCGGACCTGAACTCCCTTTGGGCAGTGGACCGCGACGGGGGCGCGCGGCAGGTTGCGCAAGGCCGCGGCATCAATACGCCGCAGCTTTCGCCTGACCAGCAGTGGATCGCATATCGCATGTACTCCGACACCGGCCTTCAATTGTGGGCGGTCCGGTTCGAGGGCGGCGCGCCGAAGCTCTTGCTCGACGATGCGAAGCTGCCAACCGATAAGCTGCCTCAAGGCTACACGCGCCGCGCATTCAGCGACTCGCGCTGGGGACCGGGCAACGTCCTCGTCGTCACCCTGACGCTGGTGCCTGAGCCGGAGAAACCCCTGCCCCCGCTGCTGGAGCTTTGGCAGGTCAACGTCGAGTCGGGCAATCTGAAATTCCTGAATGAACTGGGCCGCGCATGGCGGCCCTTTTATTCGCCCGGAGGCGAGCAATTCCTGACTGTCGCCAACGGCGCTGAGGAGTTGCCGGAAGGACAGATCGCGCTGCATGAAACGGGGGGCGGGAAGGCGACAACCCTTCTCACATTTCCGGCCGGGCCAGGCAAGCTGACATACGACAGCCAGGTCGCCTGGATCAACGATTCGTCTGCCTGGGTCGCCATACCGCTTGCGGATAACGGCCAGCCTGTGCCGCCGAACGGCGCGGAAATCTATCGGCTCGACGGCAAACAACTCGCCAAGATTGCCGATGTCGATGCGTTTATGGTTTACTGGTCGCCCGGCGGGGACCAGATGGCCTACACCCGCTTCATCTCGGAGAGCATGGCAACCAACGAGTTATACCTCGCCGCTGCCGACGGCTCGAACCCCGAGTTGTACGCAACGATGATCGACGGCCAGTTCATCAGTTGGTCTCCCTCCGGAAAACGTTTCCTGTACCAGGACAACTACCAGGTTTTCCTCGGCGAGCAGGGCAAGGAACCGGTGCGGCTGGCAAACGGCGTTAGCATGGTCGGGCCGCGCTGGATTTCTGACGAGCAGATCATGTCTCTTCACGACACCGGCGACGGCTGGCTGCTGACGCTGCGCGACGTAAACGGTGACGCGGTAGGGCTCTTGCCGCTGCCTCGCGACGCAATGTGGGATGTCGCCGCCGGGTCATAGCTGAGCGCTTCGTTGCCGGTGGAGTTGTCCCCCGACGCTCCACCGGCCTTTTTGTTTTGGTGACTCCGATCCATGCCTGAACTGCCCGAAGTTGAAACTGTTGCCCACGACCTGCGAGGCCAACTCGTGGGTCGTCGTTTTGTTTCCGCAACCGTCCTCTGGCCGCGCACCTTGGCCATGCCGCCCCTCGAAGAGGTCGAAGCGCGGCTCCAGGGCCGCGAAGTCATCGCGGTCGGCCGCCGCGGCAAGTACCTGCTCATGCATCTCGACGACGGCCAAACCCTCGTCGCGCACCTTCGCATGACCGGCAGGCTGTCCATCGTCGCCGCTGACAGCCCGCTGCTCGAGGACAAGCACACGCGCGCTTGGTTCGGCCTCGCCGGCGGAGATGCGCTCGTCTTCAACGACTCGCGCAAGTTCGGCCGCATCTGGCTTGCCGAACGCCTCGAAGATGTCGTTGGCAAACTCGGGCCCGAGCCGCTCGCCTGGGACCTCACCCCCGAGGACTCCGCACGCATCCGCCGCCGCAAGGTTGCCGTCAAGGCGCTGTTGCTTGACCAGACGGTCGTCGCCGGCGTGGGCAACATCTACGCCGACGAGTCGCTCTTTCGCGCGGGCATCCATCCGCTTCGAAAAGCATCCACGCTCACCGACGCGGAGGCCGGCAGGCTGTATGACGCGCTGCGAGAGGTTCTCAACGAGGCAATTCAGAAGCGCGGCACGCTCCTGCGCGACTACCGCACGCCCTACGGCGAGGACGGCTATTTCCAGAACGACCTGCGGGTATATGGCAAGGTCGGCATGCCCTGCCCGCGCTGTGGCGAGCCCATCGAGCGCATCCGCGTGACCCAGCGCAGCACCCATTTCTGCCCGAAGTGCCAGAAGGAACTCATCGAGGATTGATGGAAACCGAACTTCCCCAGACCCGAGCGCCCCGGCTGTGGGCGCCGACCCTGATCGTCTTCATCTCCAGCGCCTGCATCATGGTCCTGGAACTGGTCGCCGGCCGCATGGTTGCGCCCTACGTCGGTGTCTCGCTCTACACCTGGACCAGCATCATCGGCGTCATCCTGGCCGGCATCAGCCTGGGCAACTATCTCGGCGGCAAGCTGGCCGACCGCTGGGCCTCGACCCGTTTGCTCAGCCTCCTCTTCCTGCTCGCCGGCCTGACCAGCATCGGCGTGCTCTTCGTCGACGCGCTCGGCGCCGCCATTCCCAACGAATGGCCGATGGTCCTCCGCATCATCGGGCTTGTCGCCGCGGTCTTCTTCATCCCCGCCGTCATCCTCGGCACGATCTCGCCCGTCGTGACCAAGCTGGCCCTGCGCGACCTGGCAAACACCGGCAGCACGGTCGGGCGCATTTCCGCCGCGGGCACGGTCGGCAGCATCGTCGGCACCTTCGCCACCGGCTTCCTGCTGATCTCCTGGTTCGGCACGCACGCCATCGTCTGGGGCGTCGCGGTGATCCTCCTGCTCATGGCGCTCGGCTTCTTCCTTGCCGGCACGGCCACCCGCGGGCGCGCCGTGGCGGCCGTCCTGGGCCTTGCGCTCATCGGCGGCGCCACCGCTGTCGCCGTGTGGCAGGGCTGGACCGAGTCGCGCTGCTCGCTCGAAACGAACTACTTCTGCATCAACGTGCGCGAGGACGAGCGCGACGGCTCCCCCGTCCGCATCCTCATCCTCGACCGCCTCGTTCACTCGTACAACGACCTCAACGACCCAACTAAATTGGTGTACGGCTACGAGAAGGTGTACGCCGAGGCCACCCGCTACCAGAGCGAGCAAAACCCGGAGATGTCCGCCCTCTTCATCGGCGGCGGCGGCTACACCTTCCCGCGCTATATGGAAGCGACCTATCCCGGCAGCGCGCTTGACGTCATCGAGATCGACCCGGGCGTGACCGAGACGGCCTACCAGTTGCTCGGGCTGAACCGTGACACGGACATCCGCTCCTTCAACGAGGACGCGCGCATGTTCCTCGAACGCGAGCCTGACCGCGCCTATCGCCTCATCATGGGCGACGCGTTCAACGACTACTCCGTGCCTTACCATCTCACCACGCGCGAGTTCAACGAGCGCGTCAAGGATTGGCTGGCCGACGACGGGCTGTACATGGTCAACCTGATCGACGGCCCGCGCCGCGACTTCCTCCGCGCCTACGTCCACACGCTGCGCGGGACGTTCGAGCACGTCTATGTGGTCCCCGCCATTCGCACCTGGCGCGAGTCTCCGCGCGTCACCTTCGTGATCCTCGCCACCCAGCAGCCGCTCGACCTCGCGCAGTTCGCCGCGATCGACGGGGGCGACGGTGAAACAACAATCGCGCAATCGCTTCTGTCGCCGGATGCGCTCGACGCCATCATGGCCGAAGGCCGTCTCGTCATGCTGACCGACCGTTACGCGCCGGTGGACCAGATGCTCGCGCCGGTCGCCCGCGGCGAGCAGGTGCGCCCCGACGCGCCCGAGCCGGCCCGCGACAACTCGAAGGCGGAATGAAAGTCTATTACTGCGACCACTTCACCTACCCGCTGCCGCCGGGCCATCGTTTTCCCGTGGCGAAGTACACGCTGCTGCGGGAACGCGTCGCGCGCGAGCTGGGTGAGCGCTGCGAGATGGTCGTGCCCGAAGCAGCCACCGAAGAGCAGCTGCGCCTCGTCCATGATCCCTGCTACCTCGAAAAGGTCTTCTGCGGCACGTTAAGCATCAAGGAAGTGCGCCGCATCGGACTGCCCTGGTCGCCCGAGCTGGTGGAGCGATGCCGGCGCTCAGTGGGAAGCACACTCGGCGCATGCCGCGCTGCGCTGGAGGATGGCTTAGCCGTCAGCCTCACGGGCGGCACGCATCACGCGTTCGCCGACCGCGGCGAAGGTTTCTGCGTGTTCAACGACTGCGCGGTGGCAGCGCGCGTCCTGCAGGGGGAAGCCCGCGCGCTCGGCAGCCGGGGACTGCGGTTTGTCATCGTCGACTGCGATGCGCACCAAGGCAACGGCACGGCCGCCATTATGGCCGGCGATCCCACCGTCTACACCTTCTCCATGCACGGCGCCAAGAACTTCCCCTTCCACAAGGAACAGAGCGACCTCGACGTGGAGTTGCCCGACGGCGCGGACGATGCCATGTATCTCGACCTGCTCGACGCCGCGCTCGACCGCGTGCTGCCCGCCGCGCGGGCCGATCTCGCCATCTACCTTGCCGGCGCGGATGCCTTCGCGGGCGACAGCCTCGGCCGCCTTGGCGTCACGAAAGCCGGGCTGTCTGCGCGCGACCGGCTCGTGTTCGAGCGCTGCCGCGAACGTGGATTGCCCGTCGCCGTCGTCATGGGCGGCGGATATGCCCGGCGCCTCGAAGACACCGTCGATATCCAGTTCGCGACGGTCGCCACTGCGTTGAGCTATTCCGTCTTGTAGCGTAAGTTGCCACGCCAGCGAATCTGGCGCAACTTGCGCCGCGAAAGCGTGCGAATGAAAACTCTGAAGCATCTGCTCGTGGTCCTCGCCTGGATGATCTCCGGCGCGGCCGCGTACCTTTACGTCCTCAACCGGCTTCTCATCCAGGCGCGCGACCGGCGCCTCAAGAGCTTCATGATCCGCGGGGGCGGCCTGCTGACCGTGGGCGCCAGCGCCGCGCTCGGTTGGCGCATCGGCCCGGGCCGCTCGACCGTCATTCCGGTCGTCGGGATTGTGATTGCGGCCGCGGGGGAGGCGCGTCGCCTCGCGCTGCGCGCGCGTCACAAGGGCGCGCAGCCGGTCCGCGACGAAGGGCTGGCCCTGTCGCTCGCGAAGCCCAACACCACCACCGACCTCGTCGTCCGCTTCTACGAAACGCGCGTTCAGGGCTGGCGCGGGCCGCGGGTGCGCGTGGCCCACATCAGCGACTTCCACCTGAACCACCACCTCCCGCTCGAATACTTCGTCGAATCCGTGCGCCGCGTGACGGCCGAACAGCCCGACTTCATCTTCTTCACCGGCGACTTCATCACCCGCGCAAAGTACGCCCCGCTCATCAGAACCGTGCTGCCGCTTGCCCGCGGCCGCCTGGGCGCGTACGGCGTCATCGGCAACCACGACCGGTGGGCAGACATCTCCGACGTGCGCGCGGCTGCGGAAGCCGCGGGGATTCGCATGCTAGACGGCGCGCCCGTGCGGGTCGCGCTCGAAGACGGCTCGTGCGTGGTGATCGCCGGCTACGAGCATCCCTGGGGCCAGCCGCACGAAGACGCACCCGCCTTCTTTAGGGCTGGCGAGCTCGCGCTCGTTCTGACGCACACGCCCGACAATATCCACCTGCTGGAAGACCGCGGCATCGACGCGGTTTTTGCCGGCCACTACCACGGCGGCCAGATACGCATCCCCGGCTTCGGCGCGCTCGTCGTGCCGTCAAAATACGGTCGTCTGTACGACCGCGGTCACTTCGTGTTCGGGCGCACGCACCTCTTCGTCACCTCGGGTGGCTCCGCCGAACCGCCCGTGCGCATCTGGTGCCCGCCCGACGCGCTGATCGTCGACTTCCTGCCCGAGGAAGACTAGCGATGCCGCCGCTCCGCGTGCTGGTCGTTGCCGAAGACCCGCTCGCGCGCGCGGGCTTGGCCGCGCTACTCGCCGCCGAAGAAGACCTGGTCGTGGCTGGCCGCGCCGCGCCAGCCGAGGACCTGCCGGCGACGTGCGAGGCGCTTCAAGTGGACGCGCTCGCCTGGGACATTGGCTGGCAGGGGCAAGCGGGCATCGCGCGCCTGTCCGAATCCGCGCTCGACCTCCCCGTCCTTGCGCTCGTGTC
>JALOOB010000066.1 GCA_025454635.1 Anaerolineae bacterium | reverse complement strand
CCGGCGTGGTCGCCCGACGGCAAGACGATCCTGTTCCTCACCGACCGCGACGGGGGGCCGGGGGTGTGGACGTTGTACCGGATGAACGCGGACGGCTCGGGGCAGGCCCCGTTCCTGCCGAAAGCCATGAAGGACGTGACGATCAAGTACGATTTCGCGGCTGAAAGGGTCATTAGCTGGACAAAGTAGCCGCTCAGACGCGCCAGAACGTCTGTTTTATCGACGTTTTGACATTTGCGTTTTTCCGCCGTGTGGAGTAAGATGAAGAGGTAAGACTGCAACAGACCTTGCATTTCTTACTTTACCGGAGAGATAACTATAGCAAGGAAGTGGGGACTTCAAGCATGGCGGACAACGCGCGACTGAAGGCACTTGACACAACCCTGGCAACCCTCAAGAAGCGCTTTGGCGAGGGAACGGTCATGAAGCTGGGCGAGGCGGAACGCCTGAAGGTGGCCGCCATCCCAACCGGCTCCCTTTCATTGGATCTCGCGCTGGGCATTGGTGGCGTGCCGCGCGGCCGCATTATCGAAATCTACGGGCCTGAGTCCTCCGGCAAGACGACGATCTGTCAGCACATCATTGCCGAGGCGCAGAAGATGGGCGGCATCGCCGCGTTTGTCGACGTCGAGCACGCGCTCGACCCGGACTACGCGCGGCGCTGCGGCGTCAACGTGGATGAACTGTACATCTCGCAGCCCGACACCGGCGAGCAGGCGTTGGAAATCGCTGAGGCGCTGATCCGGTCGGGCGCGGTGGACGTGGTGGTCGTGGACTCCGTGGCCGCACTCGTGCCGCGCGCCGAGATCGAAGGCGAGATGGGCGACAGCCACGTGACGAGCAATACCGCGCTGATCTTTACCAACCAGCTCCGCCAGAAGATCGGCATCATGTTCGGCAACCCGGAGACCACTTCGGGCGGCATGGCGCTCAAATTCTACGCCAGCGTCCGGCTGGACGTGCGCCGCATCGAAGGCATCAAGGCCGGTGGCAACACCGTCGGCAGCCGCACACGCGTCACGGTCAAGAAAAACAAAGTGGCCGCGCCGTTTAAGCAGGCTGAGTTTGATATCATGTATAATAAGGGCATCAGCAAGTCGGGCGACTTGCTGGACCTGGGAACGGCGATGGGCATCATCGACAAACGCGGGGCGTTCTATACCTTTGCGGACACCCGGCTCGGACAGGGCCGCGAGAACGCGAAGGACTTTCTGGAGAACCAGCCCGCAATGTCGAAGCAGATCGAGGACGCGATTCGCGGAAAGGCTGCGCTTGCGCCCGCGCAGATCGCCGGCCCGGACGATGACGACGGGGAAGACGAGGAATAGGACCGTCTGCCCGGCCCGGCCGGTTACGCGAGCGGCGCTCGCGCCGGCTGGAAGTCTACGATCATGACGATTCATCTAGTTACGCCGCACCGCGGTGTTGGCTGCGAAGGGCCCTAAGCCGAAAGGCGGATGGGCTGAATCGACCGAGGATCCGGCGCTCGTCAGCGAGCAGGCCGATAGGGCCAGCGCGCGACGATCGCCGGCATTCGCATTCTCGCTAACGCTCAAGCGCGGTAACGCAACGCAGAGTTCATGATCGGGACGAGAGCCGTGGACGGGGCCACCGTGGGTGACCTGTCGCCACGGTTCTTTTGGTTTAAGCGATGGCAAGGACAGTCACGCGGCTGGCGTTTCAGAAACGAACCGACGAGCGCGTCAACGTGTATCTCGACGGCGAGTACGCGTTCGCGCTGCCCGCGCTTGAAGCGGCGCGGCTGAAGGTCGGCCAGGCGCTTTCGGACGCGGAGATTGCCGCGCTGCGCTCGACCGACGCCGCGGCCAAAGCCTACGATCGCGCGGTGCAGTACCTGAGCGCGCGTCCTCGCAGCACCGCAGAGGTCCGGCGGCGGCTGGAAGAGGCCGAGGTCGATCCCGAGGCGATCGAAGCGGCAATCGCGCGGCTGACCGAGCAGGGCTACCTGAACGACGCGGAGTTCGCCCGCTTCTGGATCGAGAACCGCCAGCGCTTCCGGCCGAAGGGCGAGCAGGCACTGCGGCAGGAATTGCGGCAGGCCGGCGTGGACAGCGAGACCATCCAGCAAAGCCTGGAAGGGCTCGACACAAGCGAGGCGGCTTATGCGGCAGCGCGACCGCGGGCGGAACGGCTGAAGCTGCTGGCCGAGGAAGACCCGCAGGCATTCAAGCAGAAACTTGGCAACTTTTTGTTGCGTCGCGGGTTCAATTACGATATAGTACGCGAGATTACAAATCGACTGTTACGAGAATTGAAGATTGAGGATTGAAGATTGAAGACGCCCTTCGTCAGGGCGCTTCCTTCAGTCTGCAATCTTAAATCTTCAATCTTCAATGGCACCACCCTACCCACCCTTGACAACCGAAAGGCAGGAATTCTATGTTCGGAGGAAACACAGGTCTCCGCATTCTTGTGGACCTGTTGATCTTCCTGGCAGCCGGGGTCGCTGGCGGCGTGATCGGATACCTGATCATGAAATCGCGCCAGTTGCAGGCCCGGAACGAGGCAGAGGCGATCGTTAAAAATGCCGAAGTCGAGTCAAAGCGGATCGTGGCAGAAGCGGAAGCGCGGGCCAAGTCGATCGAGCTGAGCGCCCAGGAACAGAAGGTCCAACTACTTGAGGAGGCCGATCAGGAAACTCTCCGCCGGCGGCGCGAAATGGATCGCGCCGAGGAACGCGCCCAACGGCGCCAGGAGGCGGTGGAGAGCCGGATGGAGCAGCTTGAACAGCGCAGCCGGAAGCTGGATCAGCGGCAGGCCAAGCTGGACAAACGCGAAACGGACTTGCAGAAGCTGGAAGAAGATCGGGCAGCCGAACTCGAACGGATTGCCCAGATGACGCGCGAGGATGCCCGCCAGGAGTTGCTTGTGGCTGTCGAGCAGACGGCCCGACATGAAATGGCGCGCAAGATCCGCGAGGTGGAATCGCAGGTGACCGCGGAGGCGGAAAGCCGCGCGCGGGAGATCATTACGCGTGTGATGGAGCGCGTGGCGTCCGAGCATGTCTCGGAGACCACGGTGTCCAGCGTGCCGCTGCCAACGGACGAAATGAAGGGCCGCATCATCGGGCGCCAGGGCCGCAACATCCGCGCCATCGAGCAGGCGACGGGCGTCGACCTCGTCGTGGACGACACGCCCGAGGCCATCCTGATCTCGTCGTTCGATCCGATTCGCCGCGAAGTCGCGCGGATCTCGATCGGCCGGCTGGTGCAGGATGGGCGCATCCACCCGGCGCGCATCGAGAAGGAAGTCGAAAAGGCGCGGGGCGAGGTCGAGAAATCGATCAAGGACGCGGGCGAGCAAGCGGTGATCGAGGTCGGGTTGCAGATGCTCCACCCGGAGATCATCAAGCTGCTGGGCCGGCTGAAGTATCGCACGAGCTACGGCCAGAACCAGCTCGCGCACGCGGTCGAGGCGACGCACATCGCCGCGATGCTGGCGGCCGAGATGGGCGCGAATGTGCAACTCTCCAAGATGGGCGCGCTGCTGCACGACATCGGGAAAGCGGTCAGCCACGAGGTCGAAGGCGCGCACGCTCAGGTGGGCGCGGACATCGCCAAGCGTTACGGTGTGCCTGCGGACGTCGTCAACATCATCGCCTCGCACCACCACGAGGTTGACCAGTTGAGCGTCGAGGCGGCGATTGCGACGACCGCGGATGCGATCAGCGGATCGCGGCCCGGCGCCCGGCGCGAAGCTCTGGAGAGCTATGTCAAGCGCATCCAGGCGCTCGAAGAAATCGGCAACTCGTTCAAGGGCGTGCAGCAGACCTACGCGATCCAGGCGGGCCGCGAGGTCCGCGTCATCGTGAAGCCCGAGGACGTCGACGACTTCGCTGCGATCCGGATGGCCAAGGACATCGCCAAGAAGATCGAGGACAATCTCGAATACCCGGGCCAGATCAAGGTCATGGTCGTGCGCGAGACGCGCGCGGTTGAGACGGCAAAATAGACCACAGACGCAGGCGCGCTTTCGCCCGACAATCACGGGGCAAGGCTGCCAAGCGGCAGCAGACTGCCCGGAATGGTTGAGGGAGGAGGTCGCCTGCGTTTCTTCACGCTGGACTGAAGAAACAGGGCTAAAGGAATGGTCATAGCGCAAACCAATGGCGCGCCGCGTATCGCCATGATGAGCGTGCATACTTGCCCGCTTGCCACTTTGGGCGGCAAGGAAACCGGCGGCATGAACGTCTATGTGCGCGAGTTGGCGCGCGAGCTGGGCAACCGCGGCCTTCCCGTCGACGTGTTCACCCGCTCTCAGGACGCGCGGATTAACCGAATCAGCCGCCGGCTCGGCAACGACGTGCGGGTGATCCATCTTCCCGCCGGCCCGGAAGAACCCTACAACAAGAACGAGATTTTCAATCACTTGCCCCAGTTCGTAGCGGGCGTGCGCCAGTTTGCTGATGCAGAAGGCATCTCGTATGACGTCCTGCACAGTCACTACTGGCTCTCGGGCCTGGCGGCGAAGGCGCTGCGCGAAACCTGGGGCGCGCCGGTCGTCCACATGTTTCACACACTCGCGGAGCTGAAGAACCGGGTGGCGACGTCCGCTGCAGAACTCGAACCGGAACTCCGCAGCAGTTGCGAGGGTGAGATCATGCAGGAGGCGGACGTCCTTATTGCCGCGACCACCCTTGAGCGCGAGCAGATGCGGACGTACTACGGCGCAGACCCCTCGAAAATCCAGATCGTGCCGCCGGGAGTGGACTTGGATCTGTTCCGCCCCCTGCCGTGCGAGTCCTCCCGCGCTGCGGTGGGCATTCCGCTCGATCACCACATGATCCTCTTCGTCGGCCGGATTCAGCCGATCAAGGGAATCGATACGCTCATCCGAGCAATGGCGGAATTGGCGCGCAAGCGGCCGCATCTCAAGGGCAAAATGTGCCTCTCCATTATCGGCGGCGCGGGCGACCCGGCGACCGACGGCGAGTTGGCGCGGCTCCAGACGTTGGAGCGAGAACTGGGCATCGACGACGTGGTGACGTTCCTGGGGTCGCGCGCGCAGGAGACGCTCGTGAATTACTACAACGCGGCGTCGATGGTCGTGGTCCCTTCGCACTACGAGTCGTTCGGCATGGTTGCGCTGGAAGCCATGGCGTGCGGCACGCCGGTCATCGCCTCGGACGTGGGCGGGCTTTCGCTCAACGTCGCTGACGGGTTTAACGGCTACCTGGTGCCGAAGGGTGACGTGGACGCGCTGGCCTACAAGATGGAGCTGATGCTCGAACATGAGCAATTGCGCGCGCAGCTGGGGACGCAGGCTTGCCAGTGGGCGCAGCGTTTCTCCTGGCAGACGATCGCGGACGAGACGCTGAACATTTACGCGAAGGCTGCGAACGGGCACGGCGAAGCGTTCTTGCCGTATATGTCGACGGGGCGCGGGGGCGCGGTCCAACTTCCCGTGGTGGAGCGGGAATGTCCGTGAGGGCGCCGCTCAGAGCGGTTATCTTCGACTTCGGGGGGGTGCTTGTCCGCACGCGCAGCCAGCACCTTCGCGTCGAGTGGGAACAGCGGCTCGGGCTTGCCCGCGGAGAGGCCGAAGCGCTCGTCTTCGGCGGCGAGAGCGGGACCGCCGCGCAATGCGGTCGGATCACGGACGAGGCGCACTGGCGCTGGCTGAACCAGCGTCTGGGCCTGTCACCCGAAGACCTAACGCGTTTTCGCGAGGACTTCTTTGCGGAAGATCACCTGGACACGGTCCTCGTCGAGTACATCGACAGGTTGCGGGCGGCCGGCTTTCACCTGGGACTGTTGAGCAACGCGTCCGATATCGCGCGCCGCGTATTTTCAGAGACTTACGGCGTGCTATCGCGCCTTGACAGCGTGACGATTTCCTGCGAGGAAGGCGTGATGAAGCCCGATCCGCGCATCTACCGGATCGCGCTGGAGCGCGCGGGCGCGCAGCCGGGGGAAGCCGTCTTCGTGGACGACGTGGCGGGCAACATCGAGGGCGCGCGGCAGGTAGGAATGCTCGGCGTTCACTTCCGCGGCACGGAGCAGGCGCTGGCCGAACTGGCCGCGCTGACGGGGGTTGCGCCCGAGTAATTCGGAGGGCGCAGCGCAAGTTGCGCCAACGTAGTTGGCGCGACGACTTGCGCTACAAGGTCAGACTACAGCAACGAAACGGTCGCGCATGTCGCGCAACTCGACGTTGAAATTCTCCGCAATGGTGATGGGGTCGGACACGAGACAGGCGTCGGTCATGATCCCCACCATCACCGACCCCGCGTAGCTCAAGATGCTGATCCCCATCCCGAGACTGCTCGCAGCCGGCACCCAGAACATCAGATTGGTCAGGCGGCTCCCCGCAAGGTAAAGCGAGTCCTTGGGGCCGGGCACATTGGTCATAATGGCCGACACTTTCGATGCGAAAATGTCGACGATGATGTGCTCCGCCTCAATCGGCGTGATGCCGATGGTGTTGAGGATGCCGAACGCAACCAGGGCCTCGGGCGAACTCTTAATCTCGTCCATGCGCTTCTTCATGATCGCGAGCCGCTCGACTGGGTCCACCGTGCCGACGGGCAGCGTCAGAATGATGAGGCCGAAGCGGTTGCCGAGCTTGCCCATCTCGTGCGGCTGCCGCAGGCTGACCGGCACCATTGCCCGAATCTCCACCCCCTCGGTTTGTTGGCCCTGACTTTCGAGATAGCGCCGCAGCGCGCCGGAGATCGCGGCGAGCAGCACGTCGTTGATGGTTCCGCCCAGGCTCGCGCCGATGGCCTTTACCTCGCTGATCGGAAACGGCTCGGACCATGCCGCCCGCTTGGAGACGCCGCACGGCCCGCGGAAGATCGTCTTGCGGTCAGGCAAGGTGAACAGCAGCTTGCTTGCGGCCGCGACCGTGTCGACCCCCTGTTTGGCCCACTTCTCGGCAAGCTCGCGGCCTTGCTGCGCCAGATCGCGCGCGTGCGAGGGGTGCGCCAGCGTCTCCCAACCCTCATGCCAGACGGCGCCGAACAGCTTACGGGAACTGGAAACGCCGGAGCGGACGGGGCGAATAACGGACTGGCCGAGCAGATCGCGCGCCTTCCGCTTCGCGGGCACGCCGGGTGCGGGATCGGGCACATCGTCGGTCATACCGAGCAACACCTGAACGAGGGCGAGGCCGTCCCCGATACAGTGATGCAACCGCCCAATAATAGCTGACCCCTCGCCGAAGTTCTCCACGATATGAAAATGCCAGAGCGGGCGACTGTAGTCCAGCGGAGTGCTCATGAGGTCGCTGACGAGGTCCTGGAGCGCGGCCATGTCGCCCGGCGCGGGCAGCGCGACCCGGTGAATGTGCGCATTAATGTCAAAGTGCGGGTCGTCTTCCCAGCGCGGCAGAGCGACGCCGAAGGGCGTCTCGCGTACGCGCTGGCGGAAGCGATCATAGCGCAGCATCCGGCTGGCCACGGTCTCTTTGACGCGGGCGACATCCAGCGGCCGGTCGAACATCATGACGCCTGTGATCATCATGGTGTTGGTGGGCCGGTCCATGCGAAGCCAGGCCGCGTCGACCGGGGAGAATGTCTCTCGCTTAAGCGCAGCGGTCATAGGCGGGCTCCCTCTAATGGGCAGATTGCGCGCGAAGAATGAGGTATTTGTAACGAAGGGTACGCCCGAACGAATTGCTTGTCAATGCGACAAATGAGCTATAACCACGAGCAGCGAAGGACCAAAGTTGCGCGAAGGTCTTAAGCGCTTCGCGAAGCTTCGGCCCCTCGCTGCTTCGCGGTGAGCCGGCGCGCGCGCTGCGCAAGGATCCAGCGGCGGACGGGTGGCGTGCGGATCAGCAGCCCCGCCCCGATTGCCGCGCCCCACAGCAGCGGCTCGCGAATGTCGCTCTTGACGGCCCAGACGTAATGGACCACGACAAGCCCGCCGGCGAGATACACCCAACGATGCAGCGCGCGCCACATTTTGCCCAGCCGTTTCTGCCAGCCGCGCGTTGAGGTGAGCGCCAGCGGAATCAGGATGAGCAGGGCGGCAAGGCCCACGAAGATGAAGCGCTTGTTGGCGACGTCGGCCCAGATGAAGCGGAGGTTGAACGCGTAGTCGAGTCCGAGGAAAGCCAGAAAATGCAGCGCGGCGTATCCGAACGCGTACAGGCCGAGCGGCCGGCGCCAGCGCAATACGGGCGCCCAGCCGGTGAGGATGTTGACCGGGGTGCACGAGAGCGAAAGGACGAGCAAGACGAGCGCGTACTTGCCCGTCCGTTGCTCGATATCCTGGATCGGGTTGACCGACAGCCCGCCGGTGGCCGCGTCGAAGATCAGCCACGCGAGCGGGATGAGCGCAGCCACATGAACCAGGAGCTGAAGCGGGCTGATCTTCCGCATTAGTAATTCGCCTGGAGGTCCATTCCCGCGTACAGGCCGGCCACCTGCTCCGCATAGCCGTTGAACGGCAGCGTCTCGCGGCGCCCACCCTCGCCGATGCGGCGCTCGGTGGCCTGCGACCAGCGCGGGTGCGGCACGTCAGGGTTGACATTGGCGTAGAAGCCGTACTCGTTCGGGGCGGCCTTCATCCACAACGACGCGGGCGGCTCGGCGACGAGATCGATTTTGACGATGGACTTGATGCTCTTGAAGCCGTACTTCCAGGGCGCGACGAGACGAATGGGCGCGCCGTTCTGCGGGTACAGCATCTTGCCGTACAGCCCCACCGACAGGATCGCCAGGTCGTTCATCGCTTCGTCAAGGCGCAGGCCCTCCACGTAGGGCCAATCGTACCAGCCGGAGCGCTGCCCGGGCATGCGCTGCGGGTCGAGCAACGTCTCGAAGCGCACGTACTTCGCGTCGCTCGCCGGCTCCACCGCTTGCAGCAGCTTCGCCAGGGGGAAGCCCAGCCATGGGATCACCATGGACCACGCCTCGACGCAGCGCAGCCGGTAAATGCGCTCTTCCGGCGGGAACTGGCGGATGAGGTCCTCGACGCCAAATGTGCCGGGCTTGCCGACCAGCCCGCCGACCTGGACGGTCCAGGGCGAGGTAACGAAGTCCTTCGCGTTGCGCGCGGGGTCATCCTTCCCCATCCCGAACTCATAAAAGTTGTTGTAGGTGGTCGCGGCCTCGTGGGAAGTCAGCGCGTCGCCGAGCTCGTCGGCTTGCGCGGAGGCGACCGGCGCCGCGTCGGGCGGCGGAAGGAGGCCCGGCGCGGCTGTCGCCTGAGCGACAGGGGTTGCTGCCGCAGGGGTGGGCGTCGACGTAGGCTCCGGCGGAGTCGCGCAGCCGGCCAACGCGAGCGCGCCGGCGCCAAGCGCGAGTCCCTTCATGAACTGTCTTCGATTGAGATATACCGATTCGGGCGTGATCTCGGACGACGGGATCAGCGGCCATCTGCGACGCGCCATAAGTCCTCCAAAGTAGAGAAGAGCTGTATTTTATAGCTTAAGTTACATAAGTTAGCAGGCGCTTAAGAATGTATTACGCGTTTATGAAACGGTCTGTAAGCAAACGACCGCCGCCCCTGCCTTCCTTGTGATAGAATCCACGGCGGAGGTCGGTTTGGGCAAGCGTTTCAGGTGGATGGTTGGGTTCGCGGTTGGAGCGACAGCCGCGCTGTACTGGTATGCGCACCGCGCCGAACGGGCCCACGTGACGCTCGAACGATTCGTCGTGCCGATGCCCGCCGCGGCCCTCCCACCCTCCGGCCTCACCATCCTTCACCTCTCGGACTTCCACTTCCGCGCGGACGACTCAGTGCAGGAAGCGCGTCTCGCTCGCCTCACCCGGCTGCTCGACGGCGAGAGCTACGACATCGTGGCGTTTACGGGCGATCTGATCCATGATATGCGGGGCCTGCCGAGGGCCATCGAGTTCCTGCGCACACTGCGACCGACGCAGGCCGCGTTTTGCGTGCCGGGCAACCGCGACTACTGGGGCTCCGCTTTCCGCGCGCTGCTCGGCTCGCCCCAAGAACGTGCCCAACTGACCGTCGGGGAGAACGCGCGGCGCGCGGCGCTCCGTACGCGACGCATGGTGCGCGCCTTTGCGGGAAACGAGCGCGGCGCGCTGCGCGTAACGCAGCATGACGTCGCTGCCGTGCTGGATGGCCTGAGGGGGATTGGTTTCCAGCCGCTGCTCAACCGGTCCTTCCACTTGCGCGGTCCCGGCCTCGACCTGTGGTTGGCGGGAGTGGACGACCTGAACAACGGGCAGCCTGACCTGGATGCTGCGCTGAGCGACATCCCACCAGACGCGGGGAGCGTTTTGCTGTCGCACAACCCAGACATCTGGCTGGATTCCCGCTCGCGTCGCGCCCGGCTGATCCTGGCGGGCCATACGCACGGCGGCCAGTTGCGGCTGCCGTTTCTGGGCGCATGGTACCGGCAGGGCACGCATCTGCCCCGCGAGAAGGCCGCCGGCTGGTTCAGCGACGACAAGACCGCGATGTATGTGACGCGCGGGCTGGGCGAGAGTTTTCCCTACCGGTTCCGCGCGCCGCCCCAAGCCGCGCTCATCCGGCTGATTCGAGAGGAAAGCGAGGAAAGGGTGTGAGAAAGGGCTTGACCTTTGCGCTTGGCGGGCTGGCAGGCGCGGCCGCCGCGGGTGCGATCTATGCGGGCAAGGTGGCCCGCGAGCAGGTGCAGCTTGACCGGTTTATCGCACCGGTCGCGCGGCGTGGGCTGCCCGGCGCGGGGCTGACCGTCCTGCACCTGACCGATTTTCATTTTAAGGCGGACGGCGCGGTGCAGCGGCGCAAAGCGGAAGCCCTCCGCCGGCTGCTGGAAGGCGAGCAGTATGACATCGTGGCAGTCACCGGCGACCTGATTCATGATATGGGAGGCCTCCCGGCCGCGCTGGCGCTGTTGAAGTCACTGACGCCGCGCTTGGGGATCTACTTCGTCCCCGGCAATCACGACTATGCGGAATACACGCCCTGGGGGGTGCTGGGACACACATGGCGGAACGGAGAGAGCGGGATGACGGGGGGCGACCTGCTGCGCCTCGCGAGGGCGCTGCGGGAGTTCGTTCGCAAGGTGGTGCGCAACGAACTGGTGCGCCAGCCGGTCTGCTTCAACGACGTGCCGGCAATGCTGCGCGAGATGGAGGCCGAGGGGATTGAGACGCTGGTGAACCGCTCGATCCGGCTCGAGTTGCCCGGAGGGGAGGTCTGGCTTGCGGGTGTGGACGACGAGATGGAGAGCCGGCCCGACCTCGCGGCGGCCTTCGAGTGCATCCCCGCAGGAGTCCCTTTGATCCTGCTGGCGCACAACCCGGACATCTGGCTGCAGTGCGGCGTGGAGCGGGCGGACCTCGTGCTGTCCGGCCATACCCACGGGGGCCAAATCCAACTTCCGGTCCTGGGCGCGATCCACACGCAAGGCACCCACCTCGCGCGTTCGCAACCAGCAGGCTGGTTCGAACGGGGGCAGTCGAAGATGTTCGTGAGCCGGGGGTTGGGCGAGAGCATCCCGCTCCGCTTTGGCGCGCGGCCGCAGGCGGCCCTGATCCGCCTGGTCGGAACGACTGACGAAGATCGGGCCGACGAGGGGTTTTAGGGTGGATACGGATGTCTCGAAGTCGCAGCAATCGTTCTGGCGATAAGCGCGGAAATCCCGGCCGTTCGCCGACCGCGTTCCCAAAGCAGGGGCGCCGCTGATGTCCGGCTGGATTCCGCCGCTCGTGCCGCAGGGGAAGAGCGCCCAAGATCTCGTGCTCGAAACGCAGGAGGTTCAATCGGGCGGCGACCGGCGGCAGTTTGCGGGTGTCGCGCGCTATGCGCACCGCGGCGATCAGCGCTGGGTTCCGCCCCTGCCATATGCCAGGCCGGACGCGCTCAAAGGGGATGCGACGCGAGGATTTGTCGTCGTCGCGCGAAACCTCGGCCTTGGCGACGAAGCCGCGGGCGCCATTGCGGCGCGCGCGGAGACCGTCGAAGCTGGAGAGGGGTCCGTTGGATGGTGGGGGCTGCTCGACGCGATCAATGTCCGGGCGGTCAGCGAGCGGCTATTCTTCCAGGCCGAGAACTGGCTCTTCGAGAACACGCCCGGCATCGCGGCGCTGCGCGGCCCGGCAAGCATGGAGCCGCTGACTCCCGCCGGGCTGCTGGTCGACGGCTTTGACGCATGGCCGGCCGCGCTGCTGCCGTACAACCCACCCTACTACCCTGACTTTGTCGAGGAGGAAGGCTACGAACGAGAGAGAGGGTGGAGCGCCTGGACTCTCGACTGCCCGGCCAGCGCTCCGGCCGGTTTCCATCCGTCCGCGCCGACCGACTGGCGCGCGCTCGCGGAGGCCCTTGACGCCGGGGAGTACCCTGACGAGAATGCGCCGCGGTTGAGAGGCTGGCTCACCCATCTGGCGGGCGGCGGGGCGTTCTCTGCCCACCCGCATCTGCGCTGGGTCCTCGCGCGCGGATTCGGCAGGGCGGTCTGGACAACGAGCGACGACGGGGTATGCGTTGGCATCCCTGACTTTGCGCCCGCGCTGCGGCTAATCGGCGGACGGCTCTTTCCCGTGGGCTATGCGCTATACGTGCTAGCGCTCTCTCGCGCGCGACGGCTGCGCGTGTTTCCTGCGCTCGCGCGGGAAGGCGGGCGGGCAGGGGAACTCCGGGACCTGTACGCGCAACTGGCGGAAAGCGCGGCCGCGCAGGGATACAGTCAACTGGTCATTGCGCCGGTCTTCGACGAAGAAGAGGAAGAAAGCGCCGAGGCTCTTGCGGACCTCGGCGCGCGGATCACTCAGCGGTTCGCCATCTACGCGAAGAGCTTCTGACTTACCAGTCATCCCTCGCGCGCCAGAGCGCGGGCGGTCGTTCGTAGATCACCCCGCGCTTCGAGTCCATCACGATATGCATGCCATCCTCGAACCGCTCGATCCCCTCGCTCACCCCAAGAATCGCCGGCAGCCCCATTTCGAGCGCGGCTAGGCGGCTGTGCGAGTCCGGGCGCGTATCGGCAGTAATGAGCGCAGCCGCGCGGTTCAGCGCGGGGAGAAAGGAGCGGTCAGTCCTCTCGGCCACGACAATCTCGTCCGGCTCGACCGCAACATCGGGCGGCACCGGTGAGGACAGCCGCCGCACGCGACCGATGACCTTTCTGTCGCCCAAGCCCATGCCGTGACCGAGCACGCGCTCGATGAGGTGGACCTTGATCAGATTCGTTGTCCCGCCTCCGCCGCCAACCGAACCGCCCGTCACCACCA
>JALOOB010000330.1 GCA_025454635.1 Anaerolineae bacterium | reverse complement strand
TACGAGTTCCCAACCGTCAAGCCCGACAGTGGTGACGTGTCGCACCACCCGTTCGTGCCGGAGATCGCCCACTTCATGCAGTGCGTCGAGAACAACGTCGAGTCGCACGCGTCGATCCACGATATGTACAAGACGATGAACCTATGCTTTGCCATCGACGAGTCGGCGGCTAAGGGCGGCCAGCCGGTCACGGTCGATCTCGCCTGAGCGACACATCTCTCAAACCCATCACCATCAGGAGGCAGAAAGATGACAGGGAAGAAACTGACCCGCCGCGATTTCCTCCGCACTGCGACCATCAGTGCGGCCGGCGTGGGCGTCGGCGCGCTGGCGGGGTGCCGCGCTGCCCAACCTGCCCCGGCGCAGGCGACCCCCGTCCCGGCCGCGCCCGCCGCCGCGACTGAAGCCCCTGCCGCGGCGCCCGCCGCGCAGGACAAGCGCGACATCAATGTCGTCGGCATCTACCCGCTGACCGGTGTCATCGCCTCTGATGGCGCCGAGATGCGCAACGGCAACAAGATGGCCGTCGACGAAATCAACGAGATAGGCGGCCTGGTCGGCCACAAGCTGAAGTTCATCGAGGTCGACGACAAGGACTCGCTTACCGCCGACGAGGTCACCAACGCTTTCCGCCGCGCCATCGACGTGGAGAAGGCCGACGTGATCTTCTCCGGCTACCACCTGCTCTCCGCGCCGGAGTTCGATATCGTGGCCGACGCGGGCGTGCTCTACTACAACAACAACACGCAAGAGGCCTGGATCGATAAGTACAAGGCCGACCCCGCGCGCTATTGGTCGATCTTCCAGACCGACCCCACCGAAAAGTGGTACGGCGCCGGTTTCGCCCGCTATCTCAACGCCATCGTCGAGAGCGGTGAGTTCAAGCCTCGGGACAAAACCGTCGCTATCCTTCACGGCGACGAGACGTACAGCACCTATATCGGCAACAGTTTCAACGACACGATCAAGGAACTCGGCTGGACCGTGGTGCTCAAGGACACCTTCACCGTCGGCCAGGTCGCGGACTGGGGCCCGCTGCTCGCGCCCGTGCGCGACGCCAACCCGGACGTCTTCTTCTCGGTGGACTACAACCCCGCGGAAGACGCCGCGATGGTCAAGAACTGGGTCGCCAACCCGATCGACGCCCTCATGTACCAGCAGTACGGCCCGTCCGTGCCCGAGTACATGGAGCTGGCCGGCGACGACGCCAACGGCGTCATCTGGGCCACCGTGCTCGGCTACCTGCCCGACTCCATCGGCGAGGACTGGGTCGCGCGCTACCAGGCGAAGTTCAACCAGACCCCGGGCTACGCGAACGCGCCGGGAGGCTACGACCAGACGTGGGTGTGGGCGAAGGCCGTCGCTCTTGCGGGCGATCCCTTCAACTACAAGAAGGTCGCGCAGATGACCGCCGACGGCATCCACCGCGGCGTCACCGGCGGCCTCTCCTTCGAGAACAACGCCGGCCGCTGCTACCCGTGGCAGGTCAACGACCCGTCCCTCGGGCAGTCCCACACGATCTACCAGATCCAGGACAAGCAGCAGAAGCTCGTGTTCCCGCCGCCGTACTCGAACGGACAATTCCAACTGCCGCCCTGGTTCAGCTAAACGCTAGACCTCTGCTCACTCGCACGGCGGGTCTTCCCGGCCCGCCGTGCACCGCATTAAGCCAACAGGATGCGCAATGGGCACGATCTTCGAATGCCAGAACGCAACCAAGGCCTACGGCGGCCTGACCGCCGTTAAGGACCTCTCGTTCTCGGTGAACCAGGGTGACATCTTCGCCATCGCAGGCCCGAATGGCGCGGGAAAGACAACGCTTTTCGACACCATCACGGGCGTCAGCGCGCTCACGAGCGGCTCAATCCGCTTCGAGGGGCAGGAAATCCAGCGCTTGCATCCCGACAGGATTTGCCGCCTGGGTATCTCCCGCACGTTTCAGACGACCACCGGCTTCGACACCCAAACGGTGCTCACCAACGCGCTGGTCGGCGCGACGCTGGGCCGGAAAGGCACAGGCCGGCCGACTGTCCGCTTTTCGGACGAGGCGGTCGAAGCCGCGCTCGACGCGCTCGAACTGTGCGGGATGCTGCACCTGCAGGGCCAGCAGACCGGCAAACTCCCCGTTTTCGACCGCAAGCGCTTGATGGTCGCCACGGCCATGGCGACGCAGCCGAAGCTGCTGCTCCTCGACGAGCCGGTCGGCGGCCTGAACCGGGCCGAGCGCGACGCAATGGTCGACTTGATTCGCAAAGTACAGCAGTCAGGCGTGACCGTGCTGCTGATTGAACATATCATGAAGGCCGTGCAGGCGCTGGCCAACCGGCTGCTCATCCTCCACCACGGCCAAAAGGTTGCGGAAGGCCCACCGGCGGAGGTGCTGCGGGACGAGCGCGTCATCGAGGTCTACCTCGGACGGGCAGCCCGGCACACGGCGGCAGTCGCGGGTGGAGGTCATGACGATGCTTAAGGTCACCGATCTGCACGCCGGCTATGCCGGCTCTGAGGTCCTGCACGGGGTATCGCTCACCGTGGGCGACGGGGAGTCGGTCGTCGTCCTCGGGCCGAACGGCCACGGCAAGACCACCCTCCTGCGCGCCATCTCCGGTTTGATCAAGCCAACCGGCACGATCGAGTTCGACGGCCAGGTTATCTCCAACAAGAACGCGGCCGCGATCGTTAGCGCCGGCGTTGTTCACATCCCGCAGGGCGATCTCCCCTTCCCTGAGCTCAGCGTCATGGACAACCTGCTCATGGGCGCGTACCGCTCGGATGCGTGGCGCGAGCGCAAGCAGAAGCTTGAAATGGTCTTCGAGCTCTTCCCGACGCTCAAAGAGCGGCCGAAGCAGCTCGCGCGCAGCCTCTCGGGCGGCGAGCGGCGCATGCTGGCGCTCGGCCGCGGGCTGATGGGCAAGGCCAAGCTGTTTATGATCGACGAGCCGTCGCTCGGCCTGGCCCCCTTCCTCATCGAAAACGTCTACGAGGCCATCCGCAATATCCGGAACACCGGCCTGTCCATCCTTCTCGTCGACGAAAACGCCGACCACATCGCCGGGCTGGCCGACCGCGTCTACCTGCTCGAAGGCGGCAGCCTCGTCAAGGAAGGCCGGTCGGAGGATATGCTGCGGGACGCGGCGCTGCTAGCCGCGTACCTCGGGTAAGGAAGACGCTATGGAAAAGCTGGTTCAAGCCCTGTACAGCGGCATCCTTTACGGCTCGATCTACGGCCTCATGGCGATTGGGCTCACGCTGATCTGGGGTGCGCTGCGCATGCTCAACATGGCGCACGGCGCGCTCTACCTGATCGGCGGCTACCTCGCCTGGATGGCGCTGAACACGCTCAAGCTGCCCGCGCTGGCCGCGTTCGCCGTCGGCATCACCGCGGCCGCCATCGCCGGCCTGCTCATCCAGGTGCTGTTCATCAACCGCATCGTCGGCCGCCCGAGCTTCTTCAACGCGGCGATGATCGCCACCGTCGGCGCGGCCATCGTCATCGACAGCCTTGCGCTCCTTACATTCGGCCCACGCGTTAAACAGTTGCCGCCGATCGTGGAGGGCCAGTTCAAGGTGCTCGACGTCGTCGTGCAATACCAGGGTCTCGTCATTATCGCGGTCGCAGCCGTATCGCTCGTCCTGCTGACTCTCTTCCTGACCCGCACCCGTTACGGCCTCGCCATCCAGGCGATCTCGCAGCAGATGGACGCCGCGCTCCTGATGGGCATCCCCGCCATCCTCGTCTTCACCATCGTCATGGTGATCAGCGCCAGCCTCGCCGGCCTCGCGGGTGCGCTGCTGTCGGGCGTGTTCGTCCTCATCCCCGGCGCAGGGTACAGTCCCATGGTCAAGGCCCTCGTCGTCACGATCTTCGGAGGTCTGGGCAGCACCAAGGGCACGATCTGGGCTGCGTACATCATCGGCCTCCTCGAAGCGTTCCTGCAGGTTTACCTCGGCGCGGGCTGGGCGCTGCCCGGCCTCTTCCTGTTCATGATTCTCATGCTCATCCTGCGGCCGACCGGCCTCTTCGGGCTGGGGGAGATGCAACGGCTATGACAGCGAA
>JALOOB010000065.1 GCA_025454635.1 Anaerolineae bacterium | reverse complement strand
GGTGGCCGCAGGCGCGGCGGTGGCGGCTGGCGCTGCCGTGGCGGCCGGCGCAGGCGCAGGCGTGCCGCAAGCGGCCAAAGCGGTTGCCCCGGCAGCAGAGACGCCAAGCAGCGTCGCGAAGCGGATGAAATCGCGGCGCGACAGCTGGCCCTTGCGCAACATGTCCTGCGCTTCGGGGATCAGTGGATGGACCTTAGACGGCATGGTGCTTCCCTCCTTGAGGTGCTAAAAGAGAACGACGAGAAACCGAAGTTACGATGTTCAGGAGGCGATGAAGGACAGGCACGCGTAGCGCAAGCCAGAGAATTAGGGGAAGACTACACGCCAAGCCTCATCGCTTAAGTGCGCGGGATGCGTCACTGACATATCAGATGATAGCAGGTATCGTATCAAATGTCAATAGGTAGCGATCAAAACCCGTAAGACTATTGCATTCTGATATTTTACCTGCTATACTGGACGAAAAATGGGTTACCTGAAGGAGCCGGCAATGCAAGCCGTCGCAGTTGACACAACCTATCGCAATCGGGTGTACAAGCAATTGCGGCGCGCCATTATCATGGGACGGCGCGCGCCCGGCGAGCGTCTGAGCGTCGAGGAGTTATGCCAGACGTACGGCAGCGGGATCAGCCCGGTGCGCGACGCGCTGCAAATGCTCGGCCAGGAGGGCCTGGTCGACATTAAACCCCGTTCCGGCTATTTTGTCGCCAGTGTGACGCTCAAGGAACTGCGTGACATGCTGGACCTCCGCGAAGTCCTGGAGCTTGCCGCGGTGGAACGGGCCGCGGCAAGGGTCACAGAGCCGCAGCTCGAGGAGCTTGCGAATGTTCATGCCGGCTACACGGGCGACGACGACGAGTCTTATGACCGTTACACGGACGAAAACCGCCGGTTCCATTACCTTCTGGGCCAAGCATCGGGCAACGCCGAGTTGGCGGATAGTCTGGGGCGCCTGCACGACCGGCTGGCCCGCTTCATGGTCATGCGCCATGCGGGTGGCACCCAGCACGAGACGCACGCGAGGATCGTCGAGGCATTGCGGGCGCGCGACGTTGCGGGCGCGCGGCAGGCGATGCTCGACGAGATTAACGAATCTCGGCAGGCGATCCTCGATCGGGTGATGCAGGGAGAGGGCGCGGCCTGGCAGATTACGGCCCTTAAATAACCCGGCGCGAGTGGGCAGCTTGCGCGTAAGGTCGCGACGACGCTACATCGCCGGCGTTCCCGTGATCGTCTCCACCATTGCCCAGAAATTCGCCATCGGCGTATCGAGCTGAACGTGGTGCGTTGGGCCGAGGATGGCTCCCCCGCCCTTGGCCACGGTCCGCAGCCGCGTCAAGACCTCCCCGCGCACCGACTCCGGCGTCCCGAACGGCAGCGTCTCCTGCTCGTCGATGGTTCCCCAGAAGCACAGCCGATCCCCGTAGAGCCGCTTTAGCTCCGCCGGGTCCATGCAGGCGGGCTGAACCGGGTTGAGGACGTCCAGCCCGATCTCGATCAGTTCGGGGATGATCGCGCGGACGTCGCCATCTGAATGATAAGCCACTTTAACGGCCGGATTGAGGGACTTAAGCTCGGATATGAACGCGGCAAGTCGCGGTTTAAGATACTTACGCCAGTGCCGCGGGGAAATCAGCATCGAACGCTGCGCGCCCACGTCGTCGCCCAGCCACACCATGTCGACGCCCATCTCGACCAATCGCTTCGCTGCGTGCAGGTGATAACGATACGGGATCTCCAGGATGGATTCGGCCAGGTCGGGGTTCTCCACGAGGTCTTGAAGCATCCGGTCATAGCCACGCAACGCCCATGCAGTCTCCCAGATGGTGCACACCGTGACGCCCACGATCCAGTATTCGTCCTTGAACTGCGCCAGGGTCGCCCGCGCATCCTCGTACAACTCGGGCCGGGAGGGGTCGGGGCCGCGGTACTGCGAGATGGCGCCATCCTGGGCCAGCGGATGATGTATCATTTCGGTGTAGGAGCCCGCGCCGAACGGCGTCTCGTACGGCATTGACCGCCAGGTCACGCCCCACTCGTCCGTGTAGGTGTCGCCCGACTGGTAGTAGCTGTTGGCCCAGCCGACGGAGGTTTGCAGCAGGTCTTCGCCGAGGGCGCGCTCCAGCTCGTAGGTGTTGCCGCCGCCGTGCGGGTTGTGCCCGCCCCGGCCAAGGTTGAGCAGGTGGTCGCCGAACGCGAGATCTGCGCGGAGACGATCCGCAAACTCGGGGGTGAAGCTGATTTGCATGGGGCAGCGATCAGGCTTTTGGTGATTCAATGCGGCCTGTACGCGTTCGCGATGTTTCATGATGACTCCTGACAGGCGAGATGGGTGGTGCGACGGTGCGCCCGCGGTAGGGCTCATTATACACCTGTTATCTGCCCTTAACTCCCCTTTTCGCGGCAGTTTTCAGCCGCATCTGAGCGATTATCTCGGCCTATTTTGGCACTTGACGCGGGCAACAGTTTCTACTATAATTTTACCATCCGAGAACGAGAGGACTGCGCATGGCGAAAGCGGCAACCCTGGCTGATGTGGCAAAAAAGAGCCGCGTCTCGATTTCGACCGTTTCCCTTGTGCTGCGCAACAAGGGCAACATCCCACAGGACACGCGGCAACGGGTGCTGGATGCCGCGCGGGAGGTCGGCTATCGCGTGAAGATGGCGCCGGCCCGCCTGGCCGAGAACGCCGCGCCGCTGCGGACGATCGGCGTGGTTGCCAAGGCCAACGAGGGGGACTCGCCGCTCGCCAACCCGTTCTACTCGCAAGTAATATCCGGCATCGAGGAGGCTTGCCGCCAGCGGAACATCAACATGCTGCTGGCAATCCTGCCGACGGACAAAAACAACTACCCCATCGAAATCCCGCGACTGCTGGCGGAGGACCACGCGGACGGACTCCTGCTGATCGGCGCGCTGGTCGACCGGCCGCTGGAGCTGATGTTGGATCAGAAGGAGGCCGCCGTTGTGCTGGTCGACGCGTATGCGCCGTACCGGGAGTACGACGCGGTCGTTTCCGACAACTATCACGGGATGTACCAGGCGGTGAGCCACCTGATCGCGTGGGGGCACCGCGAAATCGCACTGATCGGCACCGGCAATTCGTCGTTTCCGAGCGTGGTGGAGCGGCGCGACGGCTATCTCCAGGCCATCCGCGATTTCTCGCTCGAACCGCATTGCCTCGACTGCTGGTACGAGCGGGCGGCGGTGGCGCGGACGCTCGAAGCGCACCTGGCCGATTTCCCCAATGTTACCGCGATCGTGGGGATCAACGACGAGACGGCGCTCGAGTCGATCCGGGCGCTGCAGTCGATGGGCCGCCGCGTGCCGGAGGATGTGTCGGTTGTCGGTTTTGACGACATCGCGCTGAGCGGAATGAGCAATCCGGCGCTGACGACAATGCAGGTCGACAAGCGCGGGATGGGCCAGAACGCGCTCGAACTGCTGATGTGGCGGCTGCGCAACCCGACGCTGGCGCCGATGACGCTGATGATGCGCGCGCGGTTGGTCGAGCGCGAGTCGGTGCATGACCGGCGTGAGAAGTAGGGGCGGGCGGCGCCAAGCACACCCGCCCCGACCTGAAGGTCCGGGCTACGCAGCAGCGCCGGATGAATCCGGCTTACGTGTAGCGCTGGCGCGTGCCCAACTCCGTTCACGGGGCGCAGCCTCGTAGCCCTGCGGCGCAAGTTGGCAACTTGCGCTACAGGCGATTCCCCAGACGCAAGCTGGCAGCTTGCGCTACGAGCTATTTCCCCAGTTCGCGCAGAAACTCCACCTGGCGCAGGCGCTGGTGCGTGGCGCCGCCCTCATGGTTGTTGAACTCGTATACCTCGATCTGCTTGGGGCCGCGGTAGTTGTTGTAAGCCGCGTAGACCGTGGACGGCGGGCAGATGTCGTCCATGAGGCCGACAGAGAAGAGCGCGGGCGCGGCCGCGCGCGCCGCGAAGTTGACGCCGTCGAAGTAGGAGAGGGTGTTGAAGACGGCGGCGACGCGGTCGCGGTGGATCTTCAGGTAGCGCGTGATCTCTGTGTAGGGCATGGTGTCGACGAGGCGCATCGCGCGGCGGTAGTGGCAGAGGAACGGCACGTCGGGCAGGGCCGCGGCGATCAGATCGGGCGCGAGGCCGGCGACGGCCAGCGTGATGCCGCCGCCCTGGCTGACGCCATGCGCGACGACCCGGCGCGGGTCGACGAGGGGATGGCCGCGGGCGGCTTCGACCGCGCGGACCGCGTCGGAGAAGACGCGGCGATAGTAGTAGGTCTGGGGGTCAAGCACGCCGCGGGTCATGAAGCCGGGGTAAGAGGGATCGGAGCCGTCGGGGTCGGGCGTGTGGCCGCCCAGCCACGCGCTGCCCTGCCCGCGGGTGTCCATGACGAAGTGCGCGTAGCCGAGGCTGGGCCAGTCGATCCAGTTGATCGGGAAGGCGCGGCCGCCGCCGTAGCCGATGTACTGGACGACGCACGGCAGGGGCTCGGCCGCGCCCCGCGGGACGAGGAACCAGCCCTTGACCGGCTGCCCGGCCCATCCGGCGAACGTGACGTCGAAGACGTCGAGGGTTCGGAGGCCCGCATCGACCGGCGCAAAGGCCGCAGCGAGCGGATGCTGACGAACCGCGGCAAGGGTGGAGTGCCAGAAGGCGTCGAAGTCGTTTGGTTCGGAGCGCGCGGGGGCGTAGGCCTCGAGCTCTTCGAGGGGCATGTCGATGAATGGCACGGTGTCCTCCTATACTAACCGCAACTGAAAACACTTAAGCCACAGAGCGCACAGAGGAAGCAGAGGCCCCTCTGAGACCTCTGGGGCCAGACGGTTTCATTGAGCAACGCGTTTGGGAGCTATTCGACGTACGAGCGCAGCAGGGTGGCGCCGCGGCGGGTTGTAACCGCGAAGTCGCCCAGGGCCGCAGGCAGCAACGCAAACCGGACAGCGTCGAGAGCTTCGCCGCCCACGTTGGCTTCGCCGGCAATGACGCCCCAAACCTCGAGCGTCGACCCGTCGCAGCGCCCATGATATATGGCCCCGGGCGCAAGCTCAACGCGCTCGGTGACGAAGTAGCGGTTGCGGCAGAGCAGGAAGCGCGCACAGCCGTCGGCGCCGGAGAGCGGCTCGGGCAGGCAGACCTGCGGCTCGACTATGGAGAAGTCGATCACGTCGAGCGCCTTGTCGATGTGGAGCGCGCGGGGCCTGCCGTCCGCGCCGACCCGGTTCCAGTCGAAGACGCGGTAGGTGGTGTTGGAGTTCTGCTGAATCTCCGCGATGAGCAGACCGTCCATGATGGCGTGGACGGCGCCGGCGGGCACGCAGAGGTGGTCGCCGGGCTTGACGGGCAGGCGATGGAGCAGCGGCTCGGGGCGACCGGCGAGCAGCGCGGCGCGGAACGCCTCCCGCGTGGCGCCCGCCTTCACGCCGAGGATCAATTCGGCGCCTGGCCGCGCGGCCAACACGACCCACATCTCCGTTTTGCCGAGCTCGTTGCCCTCGCGTTCGAGCGCGTACGCGTCGTCGGGGTGGACCTGCACCGAGAGCGGCTGCGCGGCGTCGAGCAGCTTGATGAGGAGCGGAAACTTGCCGCGTTCCTGCGCCCAGCGGTTGCGGGCGCCGATCAGGCCCAGTCCGAGCTCGGCCTGGATCTCGGTCAGCTTTCGGCCGGCGAACGCGCCGTTCAACGCGATGGTGGCGCCGTCCTCGTGCGCGGCAATCTCCCAGCTTTCGGCAACCACCCCGGCGGGCGGGAGCTTCCGGCCAAGGGCCTCAAGGTTGCGTCCGCCCCACAGGTAGTCTTTCAGCACCGGCTCGAACAGCAGCGGGTACAGCCCGGTCACATTGAACCCCCCATCACTTCCGCAGGATCTTCTCCATCGCTTTTCCCTTCGCCAGCTCGTCGATCAATTTGTCGAGGTAGCGAATCTCCCGCATGGTCGGTTCCTGGATGTCCTCCACCCGGACGCCGCAGATCGTCCCCGTGATGAGCGTCCGCGAGGGATTCAGTTGGGGGGCTTGCGCAAAGAAGGTCTCGAAGTCCGTCTGTTTTTCCAGCTGACCTTCCAACTCTTCCTGACTGTATCCTGTCAACCAACGGATGACTTCGTCGACCTCTGTCTTCGCGCGTCCTTTCCGCTCTGCCTTAGCGATATAGAGCGGATAGACCCCCGCAAAAGGTGTTGCGTAGATGCGATGCTTCTTCATGGTATCCATTTTACCCTACATGAATATCTCTCCCCGCAATCTGGGTGACGGTTGGAGCAGGGCGTCATGCTGTTGGGTCAGCCGGCGGACGCGGCATCAAATGATTCTGGCATGGTGCGTTCCTCTTGGGTGGCTATTGTAGCATCGGCGCCGCGGCTTTCACTCTTGCGGAAGGCGGGCAAGCATCTCCAGGCACGCGCGCGCGTTGTGGTAGGGGCATTCCCAGGGGCCGGCCTTCGGCTGCGAGAGGTCGGGCGCGCCGTCGGGGCCGACGATTTTGTGCCATTCGCCGCGCTCCCGGTCGACAAAGCGCTGCTCGATCCCGTCCCACAAGCGGAGCGCGGCGCGCTCGAAGTCCTTGCGCCCGGTGAGTTGATAGGCATTATAGAAGCCGACGACGCCCTCGGCCTGCGGCCACCAGTGGCGCGCGGGGTCGTGGTGCGCACCGGCCTGGTAGATCACGAACCCTTCGGCATCCAGCCCGGTGCGCAGCACCACATCCGCCATGCGCTCGGCGGCGGCCTGGGCGCGCGCCAACAGGTCGGGGCGGCCCGCGACCTCGGCGGCCTCGACCAGCAGCCAACTACCTTCGATGTCGTGGCCGGGGGAAATGTGATCCGGCAGGGGGCGCCAGCCGGCATCGAAGAAGAGACGGAAGCGGCTCTCGACGGGATCGAGGACGCGGTCGAGGAAGAGTTCGACGAGCGCCTCGTGCCGGGACGCCAGCAGCGGATCGTCGCCCAGGCGGCGGAGGTTCGTGTACGCCTCCATCAGGTGCAGAAGCGTGTTCATCGTCTTGACCGCCGGCGGCTCCTTCTCGCTGAGGCGCATGTCGGCCAGGGGAGACCAGTCACGCGCGCGGCACTCGATGTTGCCGCCGAGCTCCTCGTCGCGCGTGTGGGCCTCGACGAGGGCGAAGAGCTCGCGCGCCCACTCCGCCGCGGCGGAGCTGCCGGTGGCGAGGGCGTATTCTGCGAGGCCGTAGATCGCGAAGGCTTGGGCGTAAACGTGCTTGCGGTCGTTGACTGGGCGCCCGGCTGCGTCGACCGACCAGTAGACGCCGCGGTAGACGGGGTCGGCGAAGGCGGCGCGGAGGTAGTCGCAGGCGCGGCGGGCGATGGCTGAGTAGTGGGCATCGCCGTACACGCGATAGGCCGCGCTAAAGGTCCAGAGGATGCGAGCGTTAACCACTGCGCTCCGCTCAACATCGTTGCGGACGGTCAGATCGCTGTCGACGCAGCCATAAAATCCGCCGTTGCGATCGACGGTGCGCTCCATCCAAAACGGCAGGATGTTGCCGAGCAGCTCGCGCTCGACGCGGCCGCGGAGGTCGTTCACACCGGGTTCGCCCTGATGAATGCGATGATCTCGTCGACATAGGCGAAGGCGAGGCCGGTCACCGAGTCGGCCGCGCCGTAGTAGATCGCCAGCCGGCCGGTCGCGCTGTCAGCGAGCGCGGCGCAGGGGAAGGTGACGTTGGGCACGTCGCCAACGCACTCGTACAGGGCCTGAGGCGAGAGCAGGTAGTGGGCGCCGCGGCAGATCACCTTCCAGGGCTGGTCGAGATCGAGCAGGGCTGCGCCGAAGCTGTAGACGTAGCCGTTGCAGGAGGTGAGGACGCCGTGATAGATGAGCAGCCAGCCTTCGGACGTTTCAATGGGCGTGGGGCCGCCGCCGACCTTGGTCGACTGCCACCCGCCGAGAGGGCCCATGACCCAGCGGTGCTTGCCCCAGTAGGTCATGTCGGGGCTCTCGCTGTAGAAGATGTCACCGAAGGGGGTGTGGCCGGTGTCGCTCGGTCGGCTCAACATGGCGTAGTTTCCGCCGATGCGGCGCGGGAAGAGGACGCCGTTGCGGTTGTAGGGCAGAAAGGCATTTTCGAGCTGGGTGAAGTGGACGAAATCTGTGGTGTAGCCCAGGCCGATGGTGGGACCGTGATAGCCGTTGCACCAGGAGACGTAATAGCGGTCCTCGATCCAGCAGACGCGCGGGTCGTAGCGATAGACGAGGGCGGTCACCTCGGGGTCGCCGGCGAAGCGGATCGGCAGGGGGTCGATATCCCAGCAGATGCCATCGCGGCTGCGCCCGGCGTGGATGTTCATTTCGCGGCGCGTGTCATCCACACGGAAGACGCCGGCGAATCCATCGCCGAACGGGACGACCGCGCTGTTGACATGGCAGCCTCGCGTTTTTAGTATAGGAAGTCAGGGTTTCAAGTGATATTTCAGTAGAAACAATACCACCAGGCGGGCGCGGTGTCAATCCAGGGGGCGGCGGATTAGGAATTCCAAATGCAACCAACAGCGCGGGCGCACTTCGGCTGCGTTCCGGCCAGGGTGCTGGTCCGCGTTGCATTTGGAATTCCTGGCGACGGATTGGGAGGGGAACCTTTCGCGCGGCGGGAGCATTCTTATTCCGACGGGTCGCGGACATGCTCAATCATCATTAACAGTGCGCGACATAAGTACTAGCTCGCATGGGGCGATTGTGGGTTGCGGTTGACGAAGGTATTTGAGATACTAAGGTACTTATAAAATTAGTTTTGTCTCATCAGCCAAGACGAGTTGAGGATAGGCTGCCGTGACTACGACCGTCACGGTGTCGCTGGTTCTTAAGCGCAGACGGTGACCAGGCGGGCGCCGTTTCAAGGGTCTGAGTCGATCAGACCTGCGCGGAGGCAGGAGGGGGAAATCTCCGCTCCACCCGGGGAACCAGTGATCGCCGCGTCCGGGGCGACAGCAACTGGCAATGCCATTGCGAGATAGCAGTCCCGGACTGGCGACCTCTCTTCACGCGCGAGATGCGCGGCGATAGTGAGATACGGATTGAGAAGGAGTAAGCACCATGAGAAACCAGCCCGGCCAGCGCAAGGCGACGATCAGCCTCATTATTCCTGCTAAGAACGAAGCGAAGAATCTTCCGCACGTGCTGCCGCTCATCCCGGCAGAGGTCGACGAGGTCATCCTGGTAGACGGCAAATCAACCGACGGGACCGTGGAGGTTGCGCGGAGCCTGCGCCCGGACATTCGCGTGGTCGATCAGACCGGCAAGGGCAAGGGAAATGCGCTGCGCGCGGGCTTTGCGGCCGCCCGCGGGGACATCATCGTCATGATCGACGCAGACGGGTCAACGGACCCGCGCGAGATTCCGGTATTCATCAGCACGCTGATGTCGGGGGCGGACTTTGTCAAGGGGTCGCGGTTCATGCAGGGCGGCGGGTCGGCGGACATTACGACCTTGCGCAAGTTTGGCAACTGGGGCCTGACGACGCTTGTTAAGATCATGTACGGGGGCAATTTTTCGGACTTGGCGTATGGCTATGCGGCCTTCTGGCGCCGCATCGTGCCGGGTCTTGAACTGGACGGCGATGGTTTCGAGATCGAGACCATGATGAACGTGCGCGCGCTGCGGTCGGGCATTCGGGTGGCCGAGGTGCCGAGCTATGAAGCAGAGCGCATCCACGGGACGAGCAACCTCAACACTTTCCGCGACGGCTGGCGCGTGCTCAAGACGATTATGCGCGAGTGGGTGCGGCCGCAGAAGTACATCGGGCCGCGGCAACCGGTGGTGAGCCGCCTCGACGAGCAGGCGACTCCTGTCGCGCTGCCGCAGCTGAGCCGCGTGGGCCACCGCGTCGGCTTCCAGTTCGATCCTTCGCTCGCGCCGCGGGCGGAGGCTCTGGCGGAGCCTGAGCGGCTGCAATGAGGCCCGCGGACACTTCGCAGACGGCGACCAGCGTTTCGGTTGTCGTCTGCGCCTATACCTCCGACAGGTGGAATGATCTCTGCGCGGCGGTCGACTCGCTGCGGCAGCAGAGCGTCCGTCCCCATGAAATCATCGTCGTGATCGATCACAACCCGCGCCTGCTTCAGCGCGCCTGCGAAGAGTGGCCCGAGCTCGTCGTCCTCGAAAACGGCGAGGCGCAGGGCTTGTCGGGCGCGAGGAACACCGGCGTGGCGGCGGCGACGGGCGAGGTGATTGCCTTCCTCGACGACGACGCGGCCGCGCGGGGGGACTGGATCGAGCGGATGCTGGCGGCTTACGACGAGAGCGGCGCGTCGGGCGTGGGCGGGGCGATCCTGCCGAAGTGGGAGGCAGGCCGCCCGCGGTGGTTTCCCGAAGAGTTCGACTGGGTGGTGGGCTGCACGTATCGCGGGATGCCGGGCGAGCGGGCGCGGGTGCGCAACCTGATCGGCGCGAATATGTCGTTCCGGCGCCAGCTGCTCGACGCGGCGGGAGGATTTCAGACGGGCATGGGCCGCATTGGGACGCGGCCGCTCGGCTGCGAGGAGACGGAGTTGTGCATCCGCGGGAGCCAAAAGGTCGCGGGCGCGTTCTACCTGTACGATCCTGCGGTGGCGGTCCGGCACACGGTGCCAAGTGGGCGCGGCGCGTGGCGCTACTTCGCGTCGCGCTGTTACAGCGAGGGCCTGTCGAAGGCGCATGTGTCGGACCTGGTCGGCGCGGACGCGGGGCTGGCGTCGGAGCGGACGTATACGATGCGGACGCTGCCGCGCGGCGTGGCGCGCGGGCTGCGCGATGCGCTGCGCGGGGATGCGCACGGGCTGCGGCGGGCTGCGGCAATCGTCGCGGGGCTGGCGATCACGAGCGTGGGATACGGACGCGGGCTGCTCGCGCGTAAGGCGGCGCGGCGGGCGGCCGCGGGCGCGAGGCAACGGGCGCCACGGACGAGGGCCGCATGAACATCCTCCAGGTGACGCCGGGCTACTGGCCGGAGATTGGCGGGGTGGAACGCCACGTGGAGGCGCTCGCCGAGCGGCTGGTCGCGCGCGGGCATGAGGTGACCGTCGCGACGCTCGAACCGCGCGGGCAGAAGACGGGCAACGGAGCGCGCGGCGGCGCGGAAGTTCTGCGATTTCCGGCGTGGGGGATCGGCGACGCGTATCGCCTGCCACAGGGTCTGGCGGGGTTTATTCGCGCCAACCGGAACAGATGGGACATCGTCCACGTTCACAATTATCACGCGCCGTTGATCCCGCTCGTGGCGTTCGGGGGCGGCGGGCCGTTCGTGGCGACGACGCACCTGAACGATGCGCCGCACAGCGCGATGGCGGGGCTGCTGCATCACCCGTACCGGATGCTCGGTGGAGCGGCAGTGCGGCGGGCTGAGGCCATTGTGTGCGTGACGGAGGCCGAACGCGGGCGTGTGATTAGTCGGCTCGGGGCAGAACCGGCGCGGACAGTCGTGATCCCGAACGGATTTGACCCGGCGCTGCTAAAGGCGCGGGAAGGTTCGGGGGTGCGCGATCCGTTCCTGATGCTGTCCGTGGGGCGGCTGCAAGCGTACAAGCGGGTGGCCGCGGCGCTGCGCAGCCTGTCCCTGCTGGACGAACGACACCAGTTGGCCATCGTGGGGGACGGACCGCAGCGCGAGGAACTGACGGCGCTCGCTGCCGAGTTGGGGCTGGCGAACCGGGTGACGTTTGCCGGCCGCGCAAGCGACGGCGAGCTGATCGAGTGGTATCGCCGGGCGGGGACCGTCATCAGCCTATCGGCCGCGGAGGCCTTTGGCATGACGGTGCTGGAAGGCGTGGCCGCGGGCGCGCAGGTGGTGGCAAGCGATATCCCGGCGTTCCGGGACCTTGCCCGGCTGTTTCCGGGCCAGGTCGTCACCGTCGATGCCGAAGCGCCGGAGCAGGTGGCGCAGGCGGTGCGGCAGGCAGCAGTCCGGACGGGGAATGCCCCGGCGGACGTGAGCGCTTTCACTTGGGATGCGGTGACCGACAGATTGATTGAAACATACCGCGGCGCGCTCGGACAGGCGCGGCGGGCGGGCGTGACGAACGGGGAACGAAAGCGAGAGGATGGGCCGAGAGTCAGCGACGCGCGGACAGGAGCTGAATAGGGCCGTGGAAGACGCTCCACGCACCCTTTCGCAGCCGGGCGCCGTAGCGCACACCGCAATGGCGAGCGCCAGCATGGCGAGCGCACGTACGAGTGCGGAGAACGTGGCAAGCGCCGGAAGCTGGGGCTGGCTTCCGGCGCTTACTGTGTTCGCCGCGTTCGGCTTGCTCGCGGTGGGCCAATCGATGCGCCTCGCGCTGGCCGAGAGCCCATCCGCGTCGTTGGCGTTTTGGGTGGGACTGCTGCTGATCTACGCGCCGGTGGTGTTCCGGTCCGCGCTGCCGCAAGTGTCGCGGCGGGAGCGCATTGCGCTGGCGGTCTTTCTCGGCGTCGCGCTGTACCTGGTGAAGGTGCTGCGAGGGCCGGGCGGCTTCATCTTTCACGACGAGTTCCCGCACTTCGCCACGGCGAACGGCATCCTCAACTCGGGCGCGCTGTTCAGCGTGAATTCGCTGCAAGAAGTCAGCGCGTACTTCCCGGGGCTGGAGATCGTGACGACCGCAATTGCGGCGATGGCGAACATTTCCATCGAGGCGGCGGGCATCGTCGTGATCGGCGCCGCGCGGATCATCGCCGCGCTCGGCATTTACCTGCTGTACGAGGAGATCAGCGGATCGCCGCGGGTGGCGAGCATTGGCTCGGTGCTGGCCATCACGTACCCGAACTACACGTTCTGGAGCTCGCAGTTCTCATATGAGTCGCTGGCGCTGCCCATTTCGATCCTGGCGCTCCTGACCGCGCTGTGGAGCGACCGGCGGGAGGCGCCGAGGTGGGCGCTGCTCGGGCTGGCGCTGCTGCTGGTGGGTTCGGTGGTGATCATCCATCACGTGACGTCGTACTTTCTCGCCGCGTCGTTGATCCTTATTTACGCAGTCAGCCGGATGCGCCCGTTCCTCGTGCGCGTTGGCGAGGAACTGGGGAGGCGGATTCCGGGGGCGGTCAGCCGGCGCTTGCCGTGGACGCTCTGGCGGAAACCGTCGGAGCGGACGACGGACCCGCGGACGTGGGGCATCCTGGCGCTGGCGAGCGTGGCGGGCGCGGCGATCTGGCTCACAACTGCCGGGCGAGAGGTGCTGGGTTACCTCGGCCCGCACCTCGAAGCGGCCTCGCGCGGTTTTGTTGCCATCATCACGCGCTCGGGCGGGCCGCGCACGCCGTTCACCACCTCCGGCGGCGCGCAGACGGCGCCCGCGTGGGAGCAGCTTGCCGCGTTCGCGGCGGTGCTGCTCATCACGGCGGTGATTCCGTTCGGGCTGCTGCAAATCTGGCGGCGCTACCGGGGGCACGGGCTGGCGGTCATGTTTGCGCTGGCATCGCTGGCGTATCCCGTCACGCTTGTGCTGCGGCTGGCGCGCGGGGGTTCGGAGATCGCAAACCGGTCGTGGGACTTCTTGTTCGTGGCCATCGGCTTTGCGCTGGCGGTTGGGATTGCGGAGCTGTGGATGGCGCGCGAGCGGGTGTACGGGCGGGCGGCGGCAGTGACCGTGTACGCGAGCGTGCTGTTTATGGGCGCGCTGGTCGTCGGCACTCCGGCGTGGGCGCGGCTGCCGGGGCCGTATCTAGTGGGCGGCGACGTGCGCGGGCTGCAAGCGGAGAGCTATGCGCTGGCCGATTGGGCGAAGGACAACCTCGGACCGGACAACCGCTTCATCGCGGATTATACGAACAAGTGGCTGCTGGGGTCGTTCGGTGAGCAGTACATTGTCGACGGGCTGTCGTGGGTGTACCTGTCGCCCAAGCTGGACGCGAACCTGGAGATGGCGGACGTTTACGCTCGGCGCGTGGCCTATGTGGTGGTGGACCGGCGGTTGACCGAGGCAACGCCGCAGATCGGGCATTACTTCGAGCCGGGGGAGCCGGGCGCGCCGCACCGGCAGCCGCTCGCCGGGGACAACCTGCTCAAGTTTGACCGCGAGCCGTGCCTGAGCCGCGTGTACGACAGCGGAGAGATAGTGGTGTATGCCGTGCGGCCGCAGTGCCGGGGCGGAGAGGGGAGTCAGTGATGGGCGCAAACGGGCGATTGAAGGTGCTGCTGGCATCGAATATGTACGCGTATTCGGGCAACTGGGACAAGCTCGACGCGCTGGGCCGCTTTGTCGACCTGGCGGTGATCACGCCGGAGAAGTGGGGCGTGCCGGAGCTGAACCAGATGCTGACCGTGCCCGCGAAGGCCACCGATGCGCCTTGGCGGCAGCACAGACTCCCTTCTTCGATTTACGAGAAGGGCAACCCGTTCCGCTTCTTTTACAGCCCGCGCGCACTGGAGAGGGTGATCGAGGAGGAGCAGCCGGACATCGTCCACGTGGAGCAGGAGCCGGAGAGCATCAACCTGTTGCAATTCAGCCTGCTCAAACGACGGCATGACTTCCCGCTGGTGTTTGTCGCGTGGGAGGATCACAATCCGCTGCGCCTCGGCTGGGGGTTCCGGAAGATCAACTATGCCGCGGCGGACGCGGGCATTTTCGGGAACCAGGTGGCGATGGAGCGCGCGCAGGGTATGGGCTTTCGAAAGAGGATGGACGTTATCCCGCAGTACGGCTTCGAGATCACTTACCGGGGCGAGCAGCGGCCGGAGGACGGGCGTTTCGTCATCGGCTACGCCGGGCGGCTCGTGCCGGAAAAAGGCGTGCAGACGCTTATCGAGGCGACGCGGCTCATGCCGCAGACCGAGGTGCTGGTGGCGGGCGAGGGCCCGCTGGGCGCGGAGCTGCGCGCGGAGCCGCATGCGCGGATGCTCGGATGGGTGCCGCGCAATGAGATGGCGGGTTTCTGGTCGCAGATCGACGTGATGGTGCTGCCGTCGCTGACGGACGGCAAGAAGTGGGTCGAGCAGTTCGGCCGGGTGCTGGTCGAGGCGATGGCGGCGGGCGTGCCAGTGGTGGGGTCCAGCGCGGGGCGCATCCCGGACACGGTGGGCGACGCGGGCTTGATCTTCCCGGAAGGGAATGCGGAGGCGCTGTGCGCGGCGCTCAATTCGCTGCGACTCAACCCGGCGCGCCGCGAGGAACTGCGGCGGCGCGGGCTCGCGCGGGTGCGAGACTGTTACAGCCATGACGTGCTGATGGGGCGGACTGTGCGCTTCTACGAAGACGTGCTGGCCGAGCGCAAGAGGTAGCCGCAGGTGCGTCGACAGTCGTGGGACCTGCTCGTCGTCATCGCAGTCGCCCTGCTCTCGCTTGCGGTGGCGGTTGTTTCGCGCGGGCCGAACCCCGCTCTCACAGCGGTCACGCTGCCGCTCGTCCTGTTCCTGCCGGGGTACGCGCTGGTGGCTGCGCTGCTGCCCGCGCGCTACCTGGGATTCCCGGAGCGGGTCGCCCTGAGCCTCGGCGTCAGCGTCGCGCTGACGGTGATGGGCGGGCTGCTGCTCCACGCGCTACGCATTCCGCTGGGGGGAGCCTCGTGGCGCATCCTGCTGGCGGGGCTGACGCTCGCGCCGGCGGGCTACGGACTGTTTCGACGGGCACGCGGCGACCAGTCGCCGGTCGGGTCGCTCGCCGCGCAAATGACGATGCGTGAGGCCTTGCTCTTCAGCGCGGGCGCGCTGGTAGTCGGGCTTGCGCTGGGTCTGGGTGGCCTCGGCATCGCCAATGCGCCCGGCGAGCCGTTCACAGAATTCTGGGCGCTGGGAGAGCAGGTCGGGACGCGATCCGTGGTGCGCGTTGGGTTGACCAACGACGAGGGACGGCCGATGACGTACCGCGTTGCGGTGCAGGCCGGCGACCGGCTGCTGGCCGAATGGCCGGAGATCACTTTGTCCACGGGGGGCCGGTGGAGGGCGGAGGCGACGGTGCCCCAGGCGTTGCTGGGACAGGAGATCACTGTGCGCGCTTACCGCGCGGAGGATGCGGACGACCAGCCTTACCGCAGCGCGCGGCTCCGTGTGGATGGGTATTCCAACCCGTGAGGCCCGCGCCAATGGAGATGCGGGCATGAGCGTGGCCGTCGTGGTGGTGAACCACAACACGTGGGAGCACCTGCGCGGGTGCCTCAGATCGGTCGCGCGCGAGCGGCCCGCGCAGATCGTCGTCGTGGATAACGAGTCGACCGACGGCAGCGCGGAGATGGTCCGTTACGAGTTCCCGCGCGTCGAGCTGATTGAGGCGCCGAACGAGGGCTTTGGCGCGGGCGCGAATCGCGGGATACGGGCGATCCGGCATCCGCACGCGCTGCTGCTTAACAGCGACACGCGCGTCACGCCGGGCACGGTCGATGCTCTGAATCGTTACCTCGAAGAGCGGCCAAACGTCGGGCTGGCCGGGCCGAGGCTGCTCGATCCGGACGGGACGCTGCAGCAGTCGATCTATGCGCAGCCGGGGCCGCTGGCGGAGCTGCTGCGATGGACGTCGCTGTGGCGGCCGGCCGCCGCGCTGCCGCCCTTGCGCCGGGCGTACTTTCTCGGCCACGCGCACGACCGGGAAACGGACGCAGGTTGGCTGGTGGGTGCGGCGCTGGCGCTGCGGCGCATCGCGTTCGACCAGGTGGGCGGCTTTGACACCTCGTACTTCATGTACTCGGAGGAGGTCGACCTGGCGTACCGGATGCGACTGGCGGGATGGGCGACGCGATTCACGCCTGCGGCGGAGGTGTTCCACGTTGGGGGGGCCAGCACTTCCAGGTATCGGGCGGAGATGATGGCACAGCTTTACGCAAGCATGACCCGGTTCTACCGCAAGCACTACGACGCCCGGAGGCAGGGGGCGCTGCGCGTCATCCTGACGTACTTCATGGTGCGGAACCTGGTGCGCGACCGGCTGCGGCTGCTGCGCGAGTCTTCGGAAGAGGCGCGGCACGCGCTCGCGGAGGACCTCACCGCATGGCGGCGGGTGCTCGCTGCAACATGGGACGGGTAGATGAGCGCGCGGCCGGCATGGTTGTCGCTCGTCGAACTACTGCACCCTGATGGCGCGGTCGAATGCGCGCGCGTGATCGGCGGCGGAGCTACCGACGACACGGCGCGCGGCGCGTCGACGCGGGCGGACCTCGTGGTGCTGACGCCGAGCCGCGAGGAGGCGGCGCGAGCCGGATGGTTGCGCAACGCGGTTCGGGAGGCGAGCGAGCTGACCGGCGAGGGCGGCATGGTGTACGCAGTCTCGGGCCGCAAGTGGCGCGGCCGGCTGCGGCGCTACCTCGCGGAGCGCGGCTTCGCGGTCGAGGCGACCTATCTGCACCATCCCGGCTGGCCGGCGGCCGGGCTGCTCGTGCCCGTCACCTACGGCGGGATTGCTTATGCGTATTCCCGGCTTATTCATACCGATCCGCTGCGCCGTCGAGCTGCGTTCGCGGCGCTACGCGCGCCAGGCGCGCTGGCCGCGGCGCGGCGGTTTCTGCCGCAGGTCGGGCTGGTGGCGCGACGGCCGGGCGGACGCGCTTCACTGGGCTGGCTGCGCGGTGGGAGCGGCGGCGCCGGCACGGTCGTTCAGGCAAGCTGGCGCGGGCCGGAGGGCGCGGTGCTGCTGCACGCGCTGGATGGCGGCGCGCAAGCAGAGGCCATCGCGAAACTGTGGCTGCGCGACGCGGGACGGGAGGCGCACCGGCGCGAGCAGGATGGGCTGCGGCTGGCAACTGAGACGGCCGGGAGCGCGGGCGCGAGAGTGCCTCGCCTGCTGCGCGAGGGGAGCCTGCGCGGGCGCCCGTATCTCGTCGAGGAGGCGGTCGCGGGCGAGAAGGCCGCTGCCATTCTTGGCCGCGCTCCTGACCTGCTGCCCGAGGTGCTGAACGCGCTGGCCGGCTGGCTGGGGGAGTGGCACCGCCGAACCGCGCAGCCGCGCGAGATGGGCGAGGGAGACGTCGAGCGGCACCTGCTCGGGCCGGCGCGCGCGCTGCGGGAGATGGAGGGTCCGGGCGGTGCGCACGAAGCGCATCTTCGGCGACTAGGCGAGCGCGTGCGCGGCAGGCCGTTTCCGTTTGTGGCGACACACGGCGACCTTACGATGGTTAACGTGCTGCTCGACGGCAGGGGTGCGCCGGGAATCATCGATTGGGAGACCGCAGAACCGGCCGGGCTGCCGATGGCGGACTTCTTCTACGCGGCTGTGGATGCGGTGGCAGCGGCATCCGGCTACGCGGACCGGTTGGCCGCGTGGGAGGCCTGTTTCGGGCCGGATGGCGCGGCGCGCCCCGCAATTGCGAGGTGGGAGCGCGGGCTGGCCGCAGCGCTGGGGCTGGATGCCGACCAGATTGCGTTCGCATTCCATGCGACGTGGCTGCGTTACGCCCTGGCGGAGCGGCAGGAGCGGGCGAAGGCGGTTCCGGACGAGTTCCTCAGGATCGCGCAGCGGGCGGCGCAAACGCTGATGACCGGGCCGCAGCCACGGACGCGGGGGTAGCCGGATGGAGACGCCGCCCGCAAAGGACGCCCAAATCCGCAAGCACGTCTTCAGGAGCACGGCCAGCAACCTGATCGGGCAGGCGGTAATCCTGGGCGTGGGGTTCCTGCTCGCGCCCTTCGTGCTGCGCCGCATCGGCGCGGCGGACTACGGCTTATGGGTCCTGGTCAGCTCGCTGACCGGCTACGCGTCCGTGCTCGAATTCGGCATTTCTTCCGCGGTGATCAAGTACGTAGCGGAGTATCGCGTTCGGGGGGAGCGCGAGCAGGTCCGCGCGTTCGTCGCGACCTCGTTGAGCCTGTACACGGCGCTCGGGGTGCTGGCGGTTCTCTTTAGCCTCGGGGTGGCCCTGCTGCTTCCGCATCTCATCAACGTGCCGCCGGGAGAGGAAGGCAAGGCCGCGCGGCTCGTGCTGCTCGCCGGTGTGGCGCTGGGGCTTTCGATCCCGTCCACCATCGTCGTCGGCGTGCTGCGCGGGCTGCAACGGTTCGACCTGCTGAACCTGCTCTATGTCATTAACACGCTGCTGAGCGCGGGGGCAACCATCGCGGTGCTGCTGCTTGGGTGGGGCGTCATCGGCATCGCGGCCGTTGCGATTCCGGTGACCATCCTGACGCAAATCCCGGGGCTGTGGCTCGTCCGCCGCGCGGACCCGGAGATGCGGATCGGGTGGCGCGGGGCGCGGCGGGACCTCGTCCCGACCGTCACCGGATTCAGTTTTAAGCTCTTTGTCACGCAGGTCTCGCGCCAGCTCCAGAAGCGCACGGACGAGATCGTGATCGCGGGCGCGCTGCCGATTGCCAGCGTCACGCCGTACTCTTTCGGACGTCGCCTCGGGGAGATTCCGAACCAACTCGCGAACCAGCTTGTGCGAACGCTCATGCCGCTGGCGTCGGGGCTGCACGCGGAGCGCGACTGGGCGCGGCTGCGCGGGATGTACTTTGCCAGCACACGCGTGTCGATCGCGATTGCCGCCGCGCTTGCGGCGGTGGTCGCGGTGCTTGCGCCTTCGTTCCTCCGGCTGTGGGTCGGGCCTGAGTACGCGCAATACTGGCCGGTCGTTGCGCTGATCTCCCTGTCCAGCGTGGCCGCGCTCAGCATTTATCCCGCGGGCGCGATTCTGCAGGGAATGGACCGGCATAAGACACAGGCAATCACGTCGATCTTGAACGGCGCGCTGAACCTGGTCCTGTCGCTGATCCTCGTGCGGCAGCTGGGGATCGTCGGCGTGGCCCTCGGCACGCTGATACCGATCGCGCTGGAGGCGGCTATCCTGACGCCGTACACGCTCCGGCAGTTGAGGGCCGACTGGCGCGTGCTGCTGAGGGACGCGTGGCTGCCGGCGCTGGCGCCCACAGTGCCCGCCGTTGCCGTGCTGTATGCGCTCCAGGCGTCCGCGCAGCCGTCCTCGTTCTTCGCGCTCGGCGCCATTGCCGCGGCGGGGTTGGCCGCTTACGGGCTGGTGTACTTCGTATTTCGCGCCACCGCGGGCGAGCGCCAGGTGTTCCAGGGGTTTGTGATGAAGGCAGTGGCGCTGGCGCGAGGGGCGTAAAGGCGCTGACAAAATGCGTAGGGGCGCCGCCAGGCGCTTAGGGGCACGATCGAGATTGTTCAGCGCAGCCAATCGGACGGCGTCCGCGCGCGGCTGAGTCTGGATTTTGCATGACTGTCTTTCGCAGGACGTGCGCTATACTGCCCTCATCTGACCGCTCTTTATGCCTGCGAGGGACGCCGTGGACCTCTTGCGCTCGTCGATCGATCCTCATAGCGCCGATTTTGCCGCGAACGACAGTCACCACCGCGGGCTGGCCGAGACGCTGAGGCGGGACCTGGCCAGAAACCGCGAAGGCGGCGGACCACGCTACCGCCAGCGACACGAAGAACAAGGCAAGCTCTTTGTCCGAGAACGTATCGACCGGCTGCTGGATGCAGGCGCGCCGTTTCTGGAGCTGTCGCCGCTGGCCGCCTGGGGGGTGTACGGAGAGGATGCGCCGGGCGCGGGCATGGTGACGGGCATCGGCCGGGTCGAAGGCCGAGAGACGCTGATCGTGGCGAACGACGCGACGGTCAAGGGGGGCTCCTACTATCCGCTGACCGTCAAGAAGCACCTGCGGGCGCAGCAGGTGGCCGAGCAGAACCACCTCCCCTGCGTTTACCTCGTGGACTCCGGCGGCGCGTACCTGCCCATGCAGGACGAGGTCTTCCCGGACGAACAGCACTTCGGGCGCATCTTCTATAACCAGGCGCGGATGAGCGCTCTCGGCATCCCGCAGGATCGCGTGCGTGATGGGGTCGTGCACCGCGGGCGGCGCGTATGTGCCGGCGATGAGCGACGAGGCGATCATCGTCAAGGGCACGGGCACGATCTTCCTGGCCGGGCCGCCGCTCGTCAAGGCCGCGACGGGCGAAGACGTCAGCGCGGAGGACCTCGGCGGCGCGGACGTTCACACGCGGAAGTCGGGCGTGGCGGACCACTTTGCGGAGGACGACGAGCACGCGCTCGAGATTTGCCGAAGCATCGTCGCGACGCTGCCGCGGACGCGGGGGGTTGGCCCGACCTGGCTGGACGGCCTCGACCTTGCGCCGCCCGAAGAGCCGCTGTACCCGGTCGAAGAACTGTACGGGGTTCTGCCGCGCACGTTTAAGGAAGCGTACGACGTGCGCGAGGTGATCGCGCGGCTGGTGGACGGGAGCCGCTTCCGCGAGTTCAAGGCGCGCTACGGTCCGACGCTCGTGTGCGGGTTTGCGCGCATCCACGGTTATCCCCTCGGCATCATCGCGAATAACGGCGTGCTGTTCAGCGAGAGCAGCCTGAAGGGCGCGCACTTCATCGAGCTGTGCCAGCAGCGCGGCATCCCGCTGCTCTTCCTGCAGAACATCACCGGCTTCATGGTGGGGCAGGCGTACGAGAACGCAGGCATCGCGCGCGACGGCGCGAAGCTGGTGCATGCGGTGGCGAACGCGAGCGTACCGAAACTCACCGTCATCATCGGCGGGTCGTTTGGCGCGGGGAACTATGGGATGGCTGGACGAGCATACAACCCGCGTTTCCTGTGGATGTGGCCGAACGCGCGCATCAGCGTGATGGGCGGAGAGCAGGCGTCGAACGTGCTGCTGACCATCAAGCAGGACCAACTCGCGCGCGAAGGCAAGCCGCTGCTCACGGCGGTGGAGGCGGACGAGTTTCGCCGGCCGACGCTGGAGAAGTACGAGCGCGAGGGGCACCCGTACTATTCGAGCGCGCGACTGTGGGACGACGGGATTCTGGACCCGGCCGAAACGCGGACGGTGCTGGCGCTGGCGCTGTCGGTGGCGCTGAACGCGCCGCGGGAAGAGGGACGGTTCGGCGTATTTCGCATGTAAGGAGCGCGAGCGTGTTCTCGAAAATCCTGATTGCGAACCGGGGCGAGATTGCGGTGCGCGTGATCCGGGCGTGCCGCGAGCTGGGCGTGGCGACGGTGGCCGTCTTTTCGGAGGCGGACCGGCGGAGCCTGCACGTCCGCATGGCGGACGAGGCAGTCGAGATCGGGCCGGCGGCGGCGCGCGAGTCGTATCTGCGCGGGGAGCGCGTTATCGCGGCCGCAAAGGCGACGGGCGCGGAGGCGATCCATCCCGGCTACGGGTTCCTCTCGG
>JALOOB010000064.1 GCA_025454635.1 Anaerolineae bacterium | reverse complement strand
AAACTCCGGTGCGGCTGCGGACACAGCCGGCGCCCCAGCCAGCGGCGCGCTGCCGTTGGGCAACGCCAGGACGGCCAATGCGCCCAGCCCGAGGAGCAGGGCGACGGCAAGGACAGTGGTGAGAACTCGTCTCATCTGGGGATTCCTCCTGCGGATTTCTCTCCGCGTGATCGGCCGGACAGGCAGCGCGGCCGTCTTTCATCCATTTGCGTCTGGTTGAGGCACGGGGATTATACATCCCGACGCAAGCTAGTGTCAAGCGACAACAAGCCGAATGACGACTTCGGTAAACTACGCAAGCAAATTCCGCAACTCATATGGCAACTCGTTCGCTTGCAGATTGCGCTGAATGAACGGGCGACGCCGTGCGCGCTTTCCGCGCAGCCGCCAGGGCGGTTCGCTCAGCGCAATCTGCGTGTTACTCTGTTCCCGGCACAAGGCTGAAGTCGAACTCCGCCTCCTCTCGTGTGTCCAACGAGCGCCCGCCTGCGCCATTCACCGCCACGACCTTGTAGAAATGGTTAACCAGCGGGTCGCCGACGGCATTCGGGTCGATGTACTGATGCCGCTCGCCGCCAAAGTCCGCGGGTTTGGTTACCGTGACCAACGTCATGTCGCCGTACGGGCCGGTGACGCCGTAAGGCGACTCGCTGCGCCATAGCTCATAGCGATCAGGGAACTCGTATAACTCGTTGGTGTCCCGGAGGCTTGCCGCCCAGTTGAGATTGAGATCCACCGTGTTGGTGATTGTGGCGAACAGCAGCGGCGGCTCCGGTTGATCGGCTTTCCCGGGCACGACGAGTAGGACGCCCGACTCCGCGGGAACTTCCACGGTGAGCTGGCAAGCGAGGAATGTGTCTGGGTCGCACTGGACGGTGTACGTCGAGCCTGAGACTACGTCCATCCAGATCTCGTCCTGGAACGACAGATATGGCGCGGCTTCCAGGTCGGTGAACGTGACCGCGTGCGGCGCGACGTCACGATTCAGGGCGATGATGGCCGACTTCTGCTCTGCCTCCAGTGTGCGCGCGAACGCGTAGACCTTGTTGGCGTCGTCGATCACGAGACCGTGCTGCGTGTCGCCGGACTGAAGCGCCGAGTAACCGTGGCGCGCGCTTGTCAGGCTCCGCAGGAAGGGCAGCGCCCCGGTGTCGGCAGCGTATGCGCCGGGCGTGTCGTCCCACGGGAAGGGCAAGCGGTTGTACGGGTCGTCTTCCCATTTGCCGCCGGCCCATACGCCGTCTGCCTGCACGGCCATCTCGTCGCCGTAGTAGATCGTGGGCGCGCCCGCGTACGTCATGTTGAACAGCCAGTATTCCTGCAGCCGCTTGAGCGCGGCGGCATCGTCGTCGTTGTTGATCTTCTTCAGGAGGAAACGGAGGCGGTTCGTGTCGTGCGATCCGCCGATGTTCATCATGGCCTTGAAGGCCATCGGGGGATAATCCTCGTGGATTGAACGCAGCCGCGCGTTGAACTGCGAAGGCGTGAGCGCGCTGATTTCGCCGGACGAGCTAGCCGGGTTGCTGTCGTTGTCTTCGAACGATGCGCCGCCGGTGCAGCCGTCGCCGGAGCAGCCGGTGAACAGCCAACTCAAGGCGGCCGAGCGCAAGCGGTAGTTCATGGCGCTGTCCCACTCGTTGCCGAGCAGCCAGGGGGACGCGTCGCCCCACTCCTCGCCCACGATCAGGGGGACGGTGCGGGTTTGGACTGCGGTGTCTTTGACCGCTGCGCGGAATCCTTCCCAGTAATCGTTGGCGGGGTCATTGGTGAGACCGGGGTCGATATCACCGCCGACGTCCAGTCGCCAGCCGCTGGCGCCCTCCTGCACCCAGTACGGGGCGATGGACGGCTGCACGCCCCCTCCTCCGATGCCGCCGGCGTACACCAGGTTCCGCACGCCTTGGTTGGCGGAATTGAGCTTGGGCAACGAGCCGTAGCCGTACCACGCCGTGTAGGTCTGCGTCCAGGCGCCGAGCCGGTCGTCCGTATCGACGGGGTCGCACCGATCCGTCTCGCCGGTGGCCGGCGAGCCTGCGTCCGGGATGAGGTACCACGCGCGGCGCACCGAGTTGGGACTTTCGCAGGCCGAGATGTTGTCGTCGAGACCGGGTCCATTCTGGGCGCGCGGATCGATCCTGTCGAGGGAGTTCCACCGGCTGTAGCGGTCGAAATACGCGCTGTCGGAGGAGGTGTGGTTGAAGACGCCGTCGAGCACGATGCTGATGCGCTTGGATGCGGCCGCAGCCATGAGATTCTGGAACGCGGTCGCGCCGCCGAAGTCGGAATCAACCGTGCGGAAGTTCATCGTGTCGTACTTGTGGTTCGACGGCGCCTGGAAAATGGGCGTGAGGTAGATGACCGAAACGCCAAGGTTGCTGAAATACCCGTCGTTGATCTTTTGCGTGATGCCGGCGAGGTCGCCGCCATAGAGATTGTCGCCGAACTTATTCGCGCATGCGCCTCCCGCGCGGGGGTCGCAGATCAGGGTGTTCCAGACGGTCGTGTACGAGCGCCAGATCGTGCCGCCGGGCTGGTTGTAGTAGAAGCGCGGTTGGACGGCGTTGTTGGCGGTGTTGCCGTCTCGGAAGCGGTCGGGGAAGACCTGGTAGACGATGCCATTTTGCATCCAGTCGGGCGTGGTGAAGTTCTGGTCGTAGACTGTGAGTTGGTACGAGTTTAGCTCCGCCTCGCTCTGGCTGTCAGTCGGCACGCCGAGGCCGCCGCCGTAGAACTTGGGGTCGTCGTCCCGGTAGTAGTCGGTATCAGTTCCATCGGTGAGGCGGAACGTGTAGTAGAGGATGGTCGGGTCGGCGGGGATCGGGAGGTCGTAGGTCCACAAGGTGACCTCGCCGTAGATGGGGTCGACCAGCTCAGGCCCGACGGTCATGTCGTAGAGTGACTCGGTGTCGGTGCGATCGTCCCACACGCGCAACTGCGCGGCGGTCAAGTCGCCGCGGCAGGCGCGGACGCGCAGGGTCACGACGCCTTGCGCGTTCGTCACCGCGCCGAACGGCGCGCGGTAATCGGGCGCAAAGGAGTCATGGAGCAGCGCGGACCACCAGACATCGTTGTTGGTCGCGGCGCCGTTGCACGAACCGCCGGTGGGGGCGGTCACCGTGAGCCGGCCGTTGCCGCCCGGGTTGTCGGCCCAGGTCGTACCGCCTTCGGCAACGTCGTCGCAGAAGACGGTGAACTCGTATCTGCCCGACAGCGGGCTGATCGTGGCGGCGAAGACATCCCGCTCCAGATCGTCGCTGTCGCGGATGTAGGGCATTGGAGTATCGGTGACGTTCGTCCACGGCTGCCCGAACGCGCTGACCTTGCCCCAGTGGAGGAAACAGGCAGCTTCGTAGCTCTCGCCCTCTCCGGGCGTTCGTTCGGCCTTGTAGACCTCGACGGTGACGGTGAAGGGGTCGCCGGATGCGATTGTGGTCTCGACGCCGCCCGCGGGGGTCATGTTCGTGACGGAACCGAGCGCGTCGGGAGCGGCGGGACCGGTGGGCGCGGCCTCCTGAGCGAATGCGGAGGCCGGGAGGATGAGACTGGCGATGAGGAATAGTGCGAACACCGCGCGTCGGACGCGGGCCATTGGGCCGCGCGCGGTCCGTGCCTGGATTCTCATGGCGCACCTCGAAGGGGATATGAAGATCCAAAATAAAGGCCGGCGCGTGCTAAACGCGCCGGCCCGGCGATTAGGGGCAATCAATTCTACGATCAAAGGCGGGCGCTGCGGCATTGGCGCCCCAAGCCAGTCGTTCACTCGGAACGAGAGGGCTGCTCAACGGGCCTACAGCCTGTTGCGCATAATTCGGCCTCGGGCCGCGCATATCGCTCAGATTCATCGCACCCCGGCCATGGCGGACCAGCATGGGGCGTGGGCGGCTCTGAGACTCCGCGCCGGTAGTTCCCGGCTGTAGCCGCAGCGCGAAGAGCGCAGACCCGCAGGCGCCGGGCCTGGAATCTTACTGCTGCGTGCCCGTGGGATCCAACGGATCAGGGATGCCCAGGGGGCTGCCCGCCCGGACCTCCAGCGACGACTCGTAAATCACCGCCGGCTCTTCGTACGGCTTTCGCTGCTGCTGTTGTTCCATGAGAGATCCTCCTCAGTAAGATTACCGCTGCCCAATGAATTGAGAAAAAGGGGCCGCGCCCGCCGCTTGTTATGACCCGAGGGTCACCAAGCCTCGCCCGGCCAGGTCCTGGCAGAAGGCGAGGGCATCGGTCTCCGCCTTGACCGAGCTGACCTCGTACTCACTAGCGACCACCTGAGCGATTTCGGCGACAGTGTGTTGACCGTCCATCAGCTCCCACAGGCGCGCTCCGACGCCGTTCAACACAGTCACTTTGCCCCGCTCCGGGTGAACGAGAACGGCTTCGCCATCAAGCGTTCGACTGGCAACGCTCTGAGAGCGGCGCGGAATCGCATCTAGCACGATATGACATCCCAGAACGCATCATCCTTGCGGAAGTGCAGCTTCTGTATAGCGACGGCCTGCGCAAGCTCGCGGCACCGTTGCATGAGTTCCGGGAGCAGCGCGCCCTGGCTGTTGACGACCGGACAGTTGGCGAGCAATTCGGCGGCGGCCGCCGCGCTGGACATGGGCTCGACGAACACGTCCTGGTCCTGCACCAGTTTGTAAATGGCCTTGAGCGGACCGCTGGCGGTCTGCCCTGCGCGCATGCCCGTTTGCGCATTCCAGAAAGGCGTCCCGTAGACCCGCCAGCCCTGGCCGGCAGGTTTGAGAAGGACGAGATCATCGCCCAGGGCGACGACACCGTGACGTCCCCGGGACAGGGAGACCAGAGTGGACTTGCCGCTGCCGCTCTGACCGATGAAGAGAAAGGCAGCGTCACCGTCTTGAATGGCTGCGCCGTGGGCCAAGAGGCCACCGCGCGCCCATGCGAAGAGGGCGAGCGCCACGCGCAGGAAGTACTCGATTTCCCGCGCAGGAACGACAGAGCGCATGCGCAACTCGGCTTGCCCCCGCAACGGAGCAATCATACCATAGAACTCGCGGGCGTCAAGTAGGTACTCTTCCCCCTTTGCGACGACGGGGGCTTGCAGAAGGCTGTAAGCCGTGTCTCCGCCGGTTTCGAACGAGACAGCAACGCGCAGGTCCGCTGCGCCGACGTTGGCGCAGGCGAACGGGGCGTAGCGCTGCGCGACCTGCGCGGCGAGCGCCGGCGGCTCGACAAGAAGCTCAACAATCCAATCTGCGAGACTGAGACAGATCATAGCATTATTTCGAGGCGGCTGCAAGCGTATTTAACCGTTGCCTGACCGCGCGTTTTGCAGTATTCGACCGCCGCGCAGCCAGATGAAAAGCACTACCAGCGCCATCCCGCCCAGCAGCGCGACTTGCTGCCATTGCAGGCTGCTCGTGCGGACGCGAATGGGTCCGAACTTGTTGACGCTGCCGTCGCGTTCGACCTCCTGCAACTCGTAGTAGTAGGTTATGCCGGCCTGGGCGCCTTTGTCGAGGTAGGTATACTCCTTCCCCGTGAGGGGATCGGCAGATGGCGGGATCAACTCGGTGTTTACCTTCTCCTCAAAGGGGCCGTCGGGCGAGGTGGAGCGGTACAGGTTGAAGCCGGCCGTGTTCATCTCCGTCTCGGTTTCCCACGTTACTCGCACCGGCGCGGCGCATCCGGTCAAGACCAGGAGCAGCGCGGCCAGCGTTAGGGCAGGCATGAGTCTCCGCATGTCAGGCACATTGTCCTCAATTTCTGTTGGTATCGGCCGCAATGTTGCGCGCGCCGAGTCCTACCTTGGCCCGTCGACGCACTCAAACCAGACATCGTGAGTTAGGGCGGTTTCGACTTTGCATGCTCCCGCAGCCACGGTGAGCGGATGGCCGGCGGTTCCCGCCTGTTTTCGGATGAGCAGGCGGTAGGGCGCGACGCGGACGCTGTCGGGCAGGCGGTACCGTAGGGTGACGACGTGCTGCTCGCCCGGCAGGAGCGTGAAGTCGCCGGAAATGCTTGTCGTGCCGCGCTCGGCCGGCTCAACGGCGGGATCGTTCAGGCCGGTGGCCTCGAGCAGTTCCGCGCCGCCGGGTGTGTGGACGCGCAGGTAGTTCCAGTAGCAGCGAGTGGCGAGGTCCTCGTAGGTCTCGCCGTACGCGCCGCTGCGGTCACAGACCGCGGCCGTTCCTGCCGGCGCTGTGTGGTCGTAGGTGATCGTTACGTTCCCGACGAGGCCCCCCGCATCGCGGACGATGCGGTAGTCGATGCGCGGGCGGACGAAGAGATTGGCCTTGTTGAAGCCGACATTTGAGTCGACGACGGCGAGAAAGTCGGCGCCGTCAACGGGTCGGAGGCCGCCGTCCCAGCCCTGTTCTGCGAAGAAGGCGCGCGCGCGTGGCTCGTCGAGCGCAATCTGCAAGTGGCGGCCTTCGAGCGCGTCGTACACTGCGCGCCCGACTGAGGTGAGGTCGAGATTCGCTGCGCCGCCGCCCTGCACCTTTGCCAGCGCCGCCTTGACGAGCTCGCCCATGAAGTCCTTGCGCTTTGCCCACCAGGCGTCGCCGCCGCCGCCGCTCTCCGGGCCGGCGGTGGCTCCGACGGGGCTTTCCCAGGCGCGCTTCATCCAGTCGAGCGCGTTGTCGCCAGTGACGGGCTGCTCGATGCCGGACACCTGGAGCGGGCCGACTGCGCCGACGAGGAGCCGCACGGCCTCGAGGTCGAGCGCGACGGCGCCATCGGTCATGACACCCTGATCCTGCGCGTAGAGCGCGCGGGCCACGTCGGCTGCTTCGGTGAAGTCGGGCGACCAGTTGGTGTCGCGCAGCACCCACAGGTCGGCGGCCATGTGTTTGCGGAGCGCGGCGGGCGGCTCGGGTTTCGGCTGCTCCCAGTTGTCGACCGCATAGCTGTCCTTAAGCGTGAGGTCGACGATGCGGCCGCGGTCGACGGTGACGTGGCCCGCGCCGCTGATGAAGCCGCCGGTGGCGCGCAATTCGTCGCTGTTCTGCGCGAGCAGCAGGTAGGTCCTGGGCGCGTCGGCGCCGAGCAGCGCGGGCGCGGCCTGCGCAAGGGTCAGCGCGCCGCGGGCGAGCGGGAGCAGCGGGTCGATGCGTTCGAGCTGCCGCGCGAGGCGCGGCTCGGCGAGGGGCGTCATCGAGGCGCGGAGCGACTCGGCGCGGGCGAGCCGCGCCTCCGCCTCGGCCAGGGAGGGGCCGGCGGCTTCCAGCGCGGCCACGGCCTCCGGCAGCGCGTCCAGCCCGCCGCCCGCGCGCGCCAGCTCGACCACGGGCGCGAGCGCGTCCACCGCGAGCCGGCCGGCGGTGGACACTTCGACGGCCATGTCGACAAGCTGGGGCGCCTGCTCCAGGTCGGGGCCGAAGCGCGGGGCCCAGCCGAACAGGGGCGCGATGCGCAGGAAGGGGCGCGCGGCCGCGCGTGTCTCGACGAGGTGGGTCTGCAGGCTGGCAATGTCGGCCTGCGCGCGGGGCAGCGCGTCGAGCGAGGGCTCGGCCATGACTGCCTGGAGACGGTCGAGGTCGTCCAGCGCGGCGCGCGCGTAGAGGCCGGCGCGCGCGCCGCGCCAGCCAAGCCAGCCGATCAAGGCCAGCAGCGACACGACCAGCGCGACCGCGAGGATGCGGTTGAGCCGGCTGGCCCGCTGCGTTTGCGCGGTGTGGTTGATGCTGTCGGTCACGGACTCAGTTTCGTCAGCGCGCCCACGCGCGTCCCGGTCAGGCCGGGCAGGGTCAGATCGAGTTCCTCCGCCGCGTAGACCGGGCGCTCGGCTGCCCAGCGGACAGCGTGCGCTTCCAGCGGCGCGGCGGCGTAGTCTGATGGTAACAGATGCGGATGCGTCTCGGCAAGCGCGCGGCGATACCATTCGAAGCCATAGAGGTTAACATTGACGACCGCAAGGTCGGGGCGCACGCGCAGGCCGTAGACGGCGTACCAGAGGGCGAACGTGCGGGCATCGCCGGCGGTCAGGATGACTGCGTCCGGCTCGGCCTCGGCCAGCGCGGTCTGCAGGAAGGCCTCGGCCTCCCAGTGCGGGCTCAGGTCCGCCGCGTCCCAGCCGCGGAGGAAGGCGGGCGCGAGGAAGAGCGCGGAAAGGAGCGCGAGCGTTGCGCCCGCAGTCAGCCAGGGCCGCAACGCGACGCGCTCCAACAGGGCGGCCAGGCCCTCTGCCATCCACAGGGCCATTACCGCAAATGCGGGGAGCAGGTAGGCCTCCGAGTCGGCGGAGTCATACCCGATGGCGTAGGCGGTGAACGAAAGCCAGACGAGCAGGGTGGCCAGCCACCAGTCGCGCAAGCGGCGCTCCAGCAGGTAGAGCCCGGCAAGCGCGCCGATGAAGCCGAGCGGCGTGAGGGCAGTGACGACGGCGGCGGCCCAGCCTCCGAGGCGCGCGGGCAGGTCGGAGAGCGGGAGGCCGAACGGTAGGGCGGCATAGAGGCGGCCCGTCACCAGCCACAGGAAGCGGTCCAAGGTCACCGGGTCGCCCCAGTTCACAGGGGGGCGAGCAACCGCGGCGAGCGGAAGGTAAGCATACACGGCAAGGCCGGCGAGGGTCGCCAGCCCGGCAAGCGCGATGTTGCGGCGGAACTCCGGCCTGCCGCGGCCGCGGCGGATGAGATAGTAAAGCGCGCCGGGCAGCAGGAGCGCGAGGGTGAGGTGGTTGCCGAGGCCGAGGCCGAACAGCGCGCCGGCCGCCACCAGCCAGGCGCCGCGCGCCTCTGGCGACTCGGACCAGCGCCACACCAGCCAGAGAAGCGCGACGCAGAACAACGCGTTGAGCGCGTACACCTCGACGATCGTGGCCTGATCCCACAGGAGCGGCGAGGCGGCCCAGGCGAGGCCGGTCAGCAGGGCCGCGATGCCGCCGAGTTGGGAGGCGGGCGCAAAGCGCGGGCGGACCATGCGCCGCGCGAGGTCGGTCAGGAGGGCGACCGCGAGCGCGGCGGAGATGGCGGAGAGCCACGCGCCGGCGCGCGCGGGCTGGGCGGGAGCGAGGGAGATGGCGAGGCGGAGCAGAAGTTGGTGGGTCGGGTAGCCGGTCGGGTGGGGCACGCCGCCGGTGAGGGCAGCGGCCAGAAGGTCGCCGCCGTCCGCGCCGTTGTGCGCCCAGGTCAACCCCGCGGGTGCGGTCCCGGCGTAAAGCGCGAGCGCAGCCAGGCCCGCAAGCAGGCCCGGCCACGCGGTGTTTAGCTTGGGGGACGGTATAAGCACAACCACCGTGGTGCTCTTGAATCCCGGCGCTCCTTCGACTGCGCTCTGCCGGCACGGCTGGCAGAGCTCCGCTCAGGATGCGCTGGCGGAAAGGGCGGCAACGGTAACACGTGACTGCGCTCTGCCGGCGGGGCATCCCTTACGGTTCGGCGCAGCCCCCAGTCGCGGGCAGCTCGGAGGGCGGGAGGCCGAGCGTAAGCGTTGCTGCGGCTTGCGCGCTGCCGGCTGCGGTGGCAGTCGCGCGGGTGACGATAGCCTGGCCCGGCGCGGTCGCGCTGACGGTGGCGGTATAGACGAGCGCGGACTTGCCGCCGGCCGGGAGCGACGGGATGGTCGCGCGGAGGGTGTTGCCGTCCCAGGTCGCGTCGCCGGCAATCACCTCACCGGGGGCGAGTCCCTCGGCGAGCAGGTCGGTGACGGTGATCTGCGCCAACGGAGACGCCCCCCGGTTCGATACCGTCAGAGTGAAGGTCACCGTTGCGCCGGGCCATACCGATTGGCGGTCGGCGGCGAGGGTCAGGGCCAGAGGCGAAGCCGGCGCGGTTGGCGTGCGCGTCGCGGTCGGGGCCGCGACGGTGGGAGCGACGGTTGCCGGTGCGCCGGGGTCCGCGGTGGCCGGAGGGGGCTGCGCGGTGGGCGGTTCGGGCGTCGGCGGCTCAGGTGTAGGCGGCTCAGGCGTGACCGGCGCGGCCGTCGGGGTGCGGGTCGGGATGGTCTGATTGACGGAACTCTGGCCCGGCGTCGCCCAAACGCCGGGCGCGGCGAGCATGGCTATGATGAGCGCGGCCCCTGCCGCGGCATAGACTCCAGTTCGCCAGTTGCGTTTCATCGCTCACGCTCCCCGGCGAGGGACCATCCCCCGCCGCTCAGTTCGCGGGCTTGGCGATCACTGCCAGGCGATGGGTGTTGTTGGTGGGCGGCCAGCAAGTGATGATGGTAACCCGCTCGTCCTCGGTCGGCAGGATGAAGCGGCCATTCTTGATGCGCTGCTCGGTCGACACGCCCGTGTCCTTCAGCCGGTAGAACTCGGTGATGACATACGGGTGCGGCTCGCCGTCAGCGTCGTACAGAACGATCTCGCGGCCGTTCAGAACTTCGGACTTGTCCGTGAACGGGTCGACCTGCACGCGCTTGTCGTTGTTCCAGGCCTGGCTGATCGGCTTGAACACCTGCCCGTAGATGTTGTTGTGGCCGGAAATGACGAGGTTGCCCGGCTGGCCAATGCTCACGCTGTTGATATGGTGGCCGGCCGCATTCTTGGGAATGACCCACTCGGAGACGGGGCCGTTCTTGGTCTGCTTGACTTCCCAGCCCATGTCGACCACCTTTGCGTCGACCTTCAGGTCGGGGATCGTCATGCGCACGGGCTTGAGCGGTTCAGGCGTCGCGGTAGGCGCGGGGGTCTCCGTCGGCGGAGCGGTGGGCTCGGCGGTCGGTTCGGTCGTCGCGGTGGCGGCGCGTGTCGCCTGGGGGCGCGCGGTGGGCGACGGCGGCAGCGTTGCGGTGGGCGGCCGACGCGTCGGTGTGGCAGTGGGGGCGGCTGCGGCGACCTGCTGCTGCTCCATTTCGTTAAGGGCGACGGATGTCGCGCGCTGCGCTGCGGCGGCTGCGCCGGCGTCGAGTTCGGCCTGCACTTGCGCGGCCTGGACTTCGGACCACGCGAAATACCCGCCCACGCCGAGGATCAGCAGCAGGCCGGCGGCCATGAGCACAGCGCCGGCGCTTCGCCGGATGTTATTTCCTCGCATTCCCTTCCTCTGGGCCACCGCCATGCGCGCGCGGGGGCCGCTTCTTGTCAGACTCTTTCATTATACCATCAACGTCTGACGGTTCCGCAAGCGATGCCCCGGCCGGCAGAAATCCGGGATGAAGGGCGCGTCCTTCGACTGCGCTCCCTTTGGTCGCTCAGCTCAGGATGCTTTGGGTGAGCTGGTCGTGGAGCGGGGGGGCAGAGGTCGATGCGCACGCGGCCATTTCCCAACCTTTTCGCATTTACATAAGCTGATCTTCTTTTGGATAAGTTGGCGAAATGTTCTATTGACCGCTCCCCCGGCCGGTGCTATCCTTAGCAATTGCGAACGCTTGTGCTATTTCCCAAAATATCCCAAGCGGTATCGCAATCCGCACACGACGTCGGAGCGACTGCAATGGCTAATAAATACGAATTCCAGGCGGCGCGAATCGAGTCGGTGCTTGGCGCGCACAAGGTGCCGGCGCGTGTGTGGCAGGCAAAGGTGACGCCCCGGTTCGTGCGGTTCGACATCACCACCGCGCTGGGCACGCGGCTGACGAAGGTGAACGGGCTGGCGGAGGAGCTTGCCTTCTCGCTGGGCGTGCGCAGCGCGCGGGTCTACCGGGAGGGCGGGCTGCTGCACGTGGAGGTGCCCCGCGAGACGCCGCGCGCCGTGGATCTGGTCGAAATGTGCGCGTCGCTGCCGAGCGTGCCCGCGAACTGCGCAGTGCTCGGCGTGGACGAAGGCGGCGCGCCGCTGCTCGTCCGGCTGGACAGCCCGGACGTGGCGCACCTGCTCCTTGCCGGGACCACCGGCAGCGGGAAGACGGTCCTGCTGCGCACCTTGCTCCTCTCGCTCGCCATGCACAACCATGCGGGCGTGCTCCAGATGGCGCTGATTGACCCGAAGGGCCGCGGTTTTGGTCCGCTGGGCGCGCTGCCGCACGTGTGGCGCGGGCAGGGTGTGACGCAGGAACCCGAGGCCGCGGCGCAACTGCTCACCGCGCTCGTGGCAGAGATGGAACGCCGCGATCAGCTCAACCGGTGCCTGCCGCGGATCGTCGTGGCCATCGATGAGCTTGCCGATCTCATCCAGGTCGGCGGCAAGCCGGTCGTCGATGCGCTTCAGCGGCTGACGCAGCGCGGCCGCGAGGCCGGGCTGCACGTGGTTGCGGCCACGCAGCGGCCCGCGGCCACACTGGTCGGCGGGCTGGTCAAGGCGAACTTCCCGGTGCGGTTGGTCGGCAGCGTGGTCAGCCCGGAGGACGCGAAGGTGGCATCGGGCATCGCCGGCTCCAGCGCGGAGCGCCTGCTTGGCCGCGGGGATTTCATTCTGGTGGCGAAGGGGCAGGTGATCCGTTTTCAGGGCGCATATGCGGACAATCGAAAGATCGCCAGTGTCGTGGCGCAGGTGCGCGTGGGGGGGCGCAGGCGTCGCTCCTGGTCGGGCCTGAACTTGAATCTGACGGCG
>JALOOB010000329.1 GCA_025454635.1 Anaerolineae bacterium | reverse complement strand
CTTGATCTGGTCGGTGTCGCCGCCTTTCGGCGCGCGCGCGAAGTTGGCGACCATGCCGCGCGCCCAGGCTTCGGCCCTGGCTTCGCCTTCATGGGCAATTACCGATGCCATCAGCGACAGGTTGTAGGGGTGGGAACCGGAACGCGAGCACAGCTTGCCCTTGAGCCGCGGGTTGGCCAGGTCCGCGTAGGTCTGCACGTCGCCCGGCCTGATTTCGGCCTTGTTGTAGACGATGACGCGGGCGCGGGTCGAGAACGAATACCAGTCTTCGGTGCGCAGGTTGGCGGGAATGCGGACGTCGAGCGCCTTTGCCGAAGCCGGCGCGAAGAGACCCAGTTCGTGCGCCTTGGCGAGGCGCGCGGCATCAACCGTCAGGAAGACGTCGGCCGGGCTGTTGTTGCCTTCATTCCTGATGCGCTCGAGCAGTTCGTCTTCCTTGCCTTCGATGCGATTGATCCTGATACCCGTCTGCTTCGTGAAATTCGCATACAGCGCCTCGTCGGTCTGATAGTGGCGGGCCGAGTACAGGTTGAGCACCTTCTCCTCGGCGTGGACCGAAAATGCCAGTGTGGCGAGGGCGGTGGCGACGACGCGGACAATCGACTTCATGCGGCATGCTCCATTATTTGAATGAGAATGATTAATATTCTAAGACGCTACGCCCCAGATGTAAATGCGAATTGTTATTGAAATGCATGTTCTCGACGCGCACTTCGGCGCCGGTACGCGGGGCATGCAGGAAATGGTTGTCGCCGAGATAGATGCCGACGTGCGAGAAGGCGCGGCGCATGGTGTTGAAGAATACCAGGTCGCCCGGCTTGAGCTGGCTGGCATCGATGCGCTGGCCAACCTGGCTCATCTCGGCTGCCGTGCGCGGCAATTGCGCACCCAGGCTATCCTTGAAAACCAGGCGGACGAAACCGCTGCAGTCGAGGCCGCTGCTCTCGTCATTGCCGCCGAGACGATAGCGGACGCCAACCAGTTTCAGGCCCTGCAGGATGACGTCCTGAGCCACATTGGTGTAACGCTCGAAGAAGGATTGCGGCTCGTCGGCCTTGCGGACCGCCTCGGTCGCTGAAGCCGTGACGACGGCTGAAGCGAAGCTGACGGCTAGCAAAAGGGAGGAGAGGAATTTACGCATAGCGGCGGAATATATTTGAAATGCCACACGCTGTAAAGAGGGACTTTGTCGCACAAGAAAATTGGCGAAGCGCGGGAATCGGGTTGTCGGGCTATGTTCATTCCCCATAATTATGAATACAATTTGCCGTCCCAGAAGCAAGGAACGCCATGCAATCCTTCAAGGCACTGCTAATCGACGAGGTTGACGGGAAGGTCTCCAGCGCCTTTGCGACACTGGACGAAGCGCGCCTCGACCCGGGTGGAGTGACCATTCGTGTTGCCTATTCCAGCGTGAATTACAAGGATGCCCTGGCGGCGACCGGCGCCGGCAAGATCATCCGGCGCTTTCCGTGCATTGGCGGCATCGATCTCTCGGGGACCGTAATCGAGAGCGCCGACCCGCGCTTCGCGCCGGGTGATCCGGTGATCGCCACCAGTTTCGACATCGGCGTGGCGCACCATGGGGGCTATTCCGAGATCGCCCGGGTCCCCGGCGACTGGGTCGTTCCCCTGCCGGCGGGGTTGTCGCTGTTCGACGCCATGGCGCTGGGAACGGCAGGCTTCACGGCGGCGCTCGCCGTCGTGCGGATGGAGGAGAACCGGTTGGCGCCGGGCAACGGCCCGGTGATCGTCACCGGCGCGACCGGCGGCGTCGGCAGCCTCGCGGTCGACATCCTGGCTGACCGCGGCTATCACGTCGTGGCGCTGACCGGCAAGGAGAGCGAGGCGGATTACCTGCGCGGCCTGGGTGCTGCCGACGTGATGCTGCGCGGCAGTCTCGATCTGGCGAAGATCCGTCCGCTCGACAAGGCGCGCTGGGCTGGTGCGGTCGACAACCTGGGGGGCGAAGTTCTGGCATGGATCGCCAGCACGATGGCGCAGGGCGGTACGATCGCGAGCATCGGACTGGCGGCCAGCATGAGCCTGAACACGACGGTCGCGCCGTTCATCCTGCGCGGGGTATCGCTGCTGGGCATCGATTCGGGGTATATTCGGGAACCGTATCGGAGCGGGGTATGGCAGCGCCTTGCCAGCGACCTGCGACCGCCGCATTTGTCCGGGATGTCGCGCAGGATCGGTTTCGCCGAACTGCCGGCCGCGTTCAATGAATACATCGCCGGCCGTGCCAAGGGGAGGGTTGTCGTGGAGATAGGCGGAGAATGAGATGACGGATCCGGTCCGTATTCTGGTTGTCGATGATTCACGACTGGTGCGGATGGCGCTCGCCCGAAACCTCAAGGGAACCTTTGACGTCCGCGAGGAGGGCGACGGCGAGGCGGCCTGGCAGCAACTCCTGCTCGATCATTCGATCCGGGCGGTGATCTCCGACCTGCAGATGCCCAAGCTCGATGGTGCCGGGTTGCTGCAAAGGGTCAGGGCGTCCAAGCAGCGCCGGTTGCAGGAGATGCCTTTCATCGTCGTTTCCGGCGAGGAAACCGAGGAGGAGCGCGAGCGGGTGCGGGTGCTGGGAGCCTCCGACTTCGTGACCAAGGGTGCCGGCAGCGCCGAGATCCTGACCCGCCTGAACAATCTGCTTGCCCTTTCGGCTGCCCGCGAGAATCTGGAAGCCGGGCGCGAGAGCATGGTTCAGGATCCCTCCAGTGGCCTTTTCTCGCGCAGGTATCTCGAACATCAGGCTTCGCAGGCGCTGTCGCATGCGGCGCGCTCAGGGATCGACCTGTGCATCATGGTTCTCGGCTTCGACGCCTTTGACCGGGTGTGCGAACGGCTCGGGCCGGACCTGGCGGAACGCGTCGGTACGCGTTTCGCCAAGATGCTCGCTGGCAAGGTCCGAACCGAGGATTCGCTGGGGCATTTCGGACCCGGTCAATTCGCCATCGTTGCGCCGGGAACTTCGCCGATGGTGTTTACGGCATTCGCCGAGCGCGTCCGGGAAGCCGTCGAGGTCGCCCATGTTCCGGTTCAGGGGCAGCCGGTTTCCCTGACCGTGAGTATCGGCGTGGCCAGTGTGCCCGTCGATCACGCGGACACGGCGCTGGCGTTGCTGGACCTGGCGGGTCGGCGGATGCGCGAGGGCATGCAGGCTGGCGGCAACCGCATCGTCGCCGGCGACGGCGTGCCGGCCAAGCTGCGTCAGCTGAAGGTTCAGAGGGCGCTGGAACTCATCGCTGCGCATCGCAGCGAAGTCGTAAGCCCGCATCTTGGTCAGCTTGGCGTCGAAATCCTGCCGCTGCTGCATCTGATGAATCGGGATTTGGGATTGAATCTGCCGCTGGCAGACATTGAACGCCGCTTTCGTGACCGGATAAGCTAGAAAAAGGGTCCGGCAATTTTCTTTTGTGCAGGGTAACCAAGCTGGAGGGAGTCATATGACGACGTACAAGGAGTTTCACCAGTATTCCATCGAACACAGGGACGAGTTCTGGACCGAGCAGGCCAGGCTTGTCGACTGGAAGGAACCATTTACCCAGGTGTGCGACTATTCCCGCCCGCCGTTCGCCAAATGGTTCGTCGGCGGCAAGACCAACCTGTGCTACAACGCCGTCGACCGCCACGCGGCGAAGCGTCCTAATGACCGGGCGCTGATCTACGTCTCGACTGAAACCGATCAGGAGAAGGTCTATTCCTTCGCCGAACTGCAGCGCGAGGTCGAGCGCATGGCGGCGATCTACAAAGGCCTTGGCGTCAAGCGTGGCGACCGGATCCTGATCTATATGCCGATGATCGCCGAGGCAACGTTTGCCATCCTCGCCTCGGCGCGGATTGGGGCAATTCACTCGGTCGTCTTCGGCGGTTTCGCGTCCGGGTCGCTGGCGACCCGCATCGACGATGCCATGCCGGTCCTTATCGTATCTTCCGATGCCGGCATGCGCGGCGGCAAGGCAGTGCCCTACAAGGATCTGCTCGACGAAGCCATCGATCTCGCGGAATACAAGCCGGCCAAGGTACTGATGGTCGATCGCGGGATCGACAAGGGCTTCAACAAGGTCGAGGGACGTGACGTGGATTACGCGACCCTGCGCGCGCAGCACATGGATGCCCAGGTTCCGTGCGAGTGGATGGAGTCCTCCGAGCCCTCATACATCCTCTACACCTCCGGTACCACCGGCAAGCCGAAGGGCGTGCAGCGCGACACCGGCGGCTACGCCGTGGCGCTGGCCTCTTCGATGAAGCACATTTACTGTGGCGGCGAAGGCGAGACCTACTTCTCCACCTCCGACATCGGCTGGGTGGTCGGCCACTCCTACATCATCTACGGCCCGCTGATCGCCGGCATGGCCACCGTGATGTACGAAGGCACGCCGCTGCGCCCCGATCCGGGCATCTGGTGGCAGATCGTCGAGAAGTACAAGGTCAACGTGATGTTCTCGGCGCCGACCGCCGCGCGCGTGCTCAAGAAGCAGGACCCGGCGTACATGCACAAGTACGACCTCTCGTCGCTCAAGCACATCTTCATGGCCGGCGAACCGCTCGACGAGACGACCCACGAGTGGTTCATGAAGGAACTGCAGAAGCCGGTCATCGACAATTACTGGCAGACCGAAACCGGCTGGCCGATGCTGGCGGCGCTGCCGGGCGTCGAGAAGACCCGGATCAAGCTGGGTTCGCCAAGCTTCCCGGTCTATGGCTACGACCTCAGGATCTTCCGCGAGGACGGGTCCGAGTGCGAAGCCAACGAGAAGGGCATC
>JALOOB010000063.1 GCA_025454635.1 Anaerolineae bacterium | reverse complement strand
GGGGAGGAAGTCGGGCGCACCATGCTCGGCGCCGTAGGTGTCGCGGTAGAGGTTCAGGTCGGAGAGCCGGAAGTCGGCGGAGAGGTCGACGATGTAGGTCGCGAGGGTGGAAAGGTGAGCGATCCGGCGCTGCGCTTCGCCGTGCGGCAGGGCGAGGAAGAGGACGTCGCACGGCGCTAAGTGAAGCGGAGGGGCTGTTCCCCGCGCCTGGGACGCAGGTTCGGGTGCAGTTGGTGGACGAACTCGCCGGCGTGCGACTCGGAGGTGACCTGACTGATTTCGACGCACGGGTGGCCGAGCAGCAGGCGGATCAATTCGCCGCCGCCGTAGCCCGACCCGCCGGCGATGGAGACGCGCGCCGGAGGGGTCATCGCGTCACCTCCGCAACCGCCCGGCCATGAATCGCCCGGCTACTCAGCGCCGCCCCATGAATGGGGCTTGACGACGCCGCGACCGCCAGAACGTACTGCGCCACCCGGCCGGGAATGTCCACGCCCGTCGTGTGAATGCTGTTACGGAACTCCATCGTGTGGTTGACCTCGTTGACCAGCAGCCCGCGCTCCGGGTCCTCCAGCACGTCGATCGCCAGCACCCCACCGCCGACTGCCTGCGCGGCGCGCCGGCACAGCGCGTCCAGCTCGGGCGTGACTGGGCAGTTGCTTGCCTCGCCTCCGCGCGCGGTGTTGGTGATCCAGTGCCCCGACGCGCGGTAGATCGCGCAGATCGTTTCCTCGCCGATTACGAACGCGCGGATGTCGCGGCCGGGCTTGGCGATGAACTCCTGGATGTAGAAGATGCCGTGCTGGTACGAGCCGAGGGTCGCTTTGTGTTCGAGGATCGCCTCGGCCGCGTCGCGGTCGTTGATGCGCGCAAGCAGCCGGCCCCACGAGCCGACCACCGGCTTGAGCACGACGGGGTAGCCGAGCTCATCGATGGCGGCGAGCGCCGATTCCTCGCTGAACGCGACGCGGGTGCGCGGCTGGGGCACGTCCCACTGCGCGAGCGCGGCGGAGGTCAGCAGCTTGTCCCAGCAGGTGGCGGCCGTGTCGTAGCGGTTAACGGTGGGGATGCCGGCTGCCTGGAGGAGACGCAGGATGTAGATGCCGCGCGCGGCGCTCAGCGAGCGTTCGAGCACGACGTCGGCATGGGCAAGCTGCGGCGGCACGGCCCGCTCGACCGGCATTGCCAGCGCATCGTCGTTGACCACGACGACTTCGGCGCCGGCCGTTTCCAGTGCGGCGAGCAGCAGCTTTTCCTCCACCCGGATGCGGGAGGCGATGACGGCGACGCGGGTCATTCTCCCCAATCCTCCGCCTCTTCGGGCGCGAGCTCCAGCGTGAACGGGTTCAGCCCGACCACTTCCAGATCCGCGCCGCACGAGGCGCACGGAACGATTTCGCCCTGGAGCGGGTCGCGCAGGGAGACGGAGCCTTCGCATTCGGGGCAGAGCGCTTCAAGAATCATGGTTAAGTCCTCCTGGTGTCTTTGTGTTCTGTGCGGTTAAAACAAAAACCCCCTCCGCCGACGGGGGCGGAAGGGGTTGCGAACGGAACGCGGGTGCGCGCGCGTCAGCAGCCTATCCGAACCTCCGGTCCGGCCAGCCTGTCATCTGCTTTGCGCTGCGCTTTGTCTTAAGCTGCATGTGTTTCTCCTAATTTGTCGTCTGTGGCTTGCGTGGCCGACGGCCACGCAAGCCACAAAAAACAAACGCCCCGCCTGGCATTTCGCCTGGCAGGGCTTCTGGTCTGCGGGGGCTCTGTCGGCTACCCCAAGCGCCAGCGGCCGTCCCAGGCAAGGGAAGGCTTCTTGGACTTGGAGCGCTTGGACAAAAGGTTCATCTGCTTTGTATTCCTTGTTACGTTGGCGGCATTATAGCGGGATCGCGGCAGGTGTCAAATCGCGGGAAGGCCGCGTGAGGCGGGCGCGCATCCTACCACCAATAATGCGCGACAGGACAGCAAGTTTGACATTATCACAATCTTGGCGGAGCGGCAGATCAAGGCTCTGTGGAGGCGACGGGGACGGGCTCCGCGACAGGCCCGACTGGCTCGGCGAAATCGCCGGTCTCGGCGCGCGGACGGCGACGAAATTCGCCGTGGGTCACCAGCAGGACTGCGATCAGAATAAGCCCACCGCCCAGCAAAGTGACGGGCATCAGTGTTTCGCGCAGCCACCAGCTCGCGAGCAACACCGTCACCACGGGTTCCAGCGTCGAGAGCATTGCGGCATTGGTCGGTCCGATCCGTTTCAGCCCGGACAGAAAAGCCACCACCGGGAGCAAGGTCGTGATCACCACCAACCCGATAATTGCCCCCCAACCAGTGGTCGTCACAGGTAGGCGCGGGCCGCTGAGCAGCATCAACACGCCATTGCCCACCGCTGCGGTGGTGAATATCACCGCAATGGATTGGACGGGTGAAACTTGCTTCATCACGTCGCCGCCCAGGACGATGTAAAACGCATACACTACGCCGCAAGTAATGCCAAGCAGCACGCCCAGGGCCTGGCCGCTCATCGGCCCCACGGCAAGAGCCGTGCCCGCCAGCGCCAATCCGAGTGCCAGCCCTTTGACCCGCGTAAGCGGTTCATGGAGCAGCAGTACGGCAAGCAGCGCCACGATGACCGGGTAGAGGTAGAGCAGCAAAGCCACCAATCCCGCCGAGGCGTATTTGAGAGCGGCCAGGTAGGCAAATGAGCCGGCGATATAACTCAGCGCGCCCATGGCGATCAGCCGCAGCAGCACCGGCCCCCGCGGGAATCGCTCGCGACGCAGCCACAGTAAGGCCAGCGCGGGAATCGCCGCCAGCGCGAAGCGCAAGAACCCGATCGTAAGGGCATCCATGCCGTCGGCGTAGGCGTACCGGCCGAAGATGGCGAGCGTGCCGAAGCCGACGGCCGAGGCCACCACGAGAGCGATTCCGACGATACGATTCATATTGCTCAAGCCAGTCGTGTCATTGAATGCGCGCCTGCCTTCAGCGAAAAGCGCGGTAGTCTTCGGCGTGCGGCGTGGTCAGGATGGAAGGCGTGACGGTCACCGCTGCCGGCTCGAGTGCCTGGACCAGCACCAGGCCGGGCAGCGTCACGATGAAGATCTCGCCCGCCTCGAGCTCATAGTCCGCGCCATCATGCTCCTGCGTGATCCAGATAACGCCCCGGCGGCAGATGATCGCGCGCCCGCGGTGGTCGCCCCGCGCGCGCCACAGCTTTCCCGCCTCCAGGTTCAGATGAACCTGGCCCTCGTCTCCCTCGGCGACGTTCGGCCCCCAGCGCGGCTGCGCAAGGGCATTCGGGCTCGCCCTCAGACTCAATACCGGCATCGCGCACCTCCCTCTACAGGCATCCACCTGGATGACGGCTGCACTTCCGCCCCCTCGCACAGCAGAATACACCGGCACGGCGCTACCTGTACAGAGACACCGGCCGCCAATTGTAACTGTCACAGACTCCTTGTGCGGCGAACTGTACTGGTCGTGACGAGGCTCGCCTGTACCTTGCGAACTATGTCCACGGACCCCTATAATGGGCGCATGGACGCCGCCGGCACCCACAAGTACGAGCAAGTGGCGAGCGAGATCGCGCGCCTGATTGATTCCGGCACATTCCGCCCGGGAGACGCGATCCCGTCGGTGCGTGAGCTAAGCCGCCAGCACGGCGTGAGCATCGCGACCGTGGTGCAGGCCTACTACCTGCTCGAAGCCCAGGGGTTGATCGAGGCGCGCGACCGGTCCGGGTTCTATGTCCGCACCGCGCGGCCCTCCGCCCTGCCGGAGCCCGACATCTCAGCCCCGCGCTCGGACCCCACCGGGGTCAGCGTGCGTGATGTCGTGGCCGAGGTGTCGCTGGCCGACACGCGCCATCCCAACCTGGTCCAACTGGGCGCGGCGCATCCCAATACCAGCCTGGGGGCGCCGACGGCGCTGACCCGAATCCAGGCCTCCGTCGCCCGCCGCATGGGGCACCGCATCGGCATGTACGACTATGTGCCCGGCTGCGAACCGCTGCGCGTGCAGATCGCCCAACGGGCCCTGTCCTCCGGCTGCCGGCTTAGCCCGGACGACGTCATCATCACGACAGGCTGCACCGAGTCGATTAACCTGTGCCTGCGGGCCGTCTGCCGCCCTGGCGACACGGTGGCGATCGAGTCGCCCACGGGCTTTGACGCGCTGCTCAGCCTGGACGTGCTCGGCCTCCAGGCGCTGGAGATCCCCACCCATCCGCGCGACGGCATCAGCCTCGACGCGCTGCGGTTTGCGCTGGATCACCACCGGGTGAGCGCCTGCCTCGTCGTCACTAACTATAACAACCCCCTCGGCAGTTGCATGCCGGACGATCACAAACGCGACCTCGTGGATCTGCTTGCGGCGCGTGACATCCCCCTGATCGAGAACGACATTTTCGGCGAGATCCACTTCCAGGATCGCCGCCCAAACGTCGCCAAGGCTTACGATCGCAAGGGCCTGGTCATGCTCTGCTCGTCCTTCTCCAAGAGCTTGTGCCCCGGCTTCCGCGTCGGCTGGGTGGTGCCCGGCCGGTTCATGCCCGCCATCCGCTGGCTCAAATACACGACCAGCCTCGCGTCACCCACCCTGTCGGAATACGCCATTGCCGAGTTCGTGGCGAGCGGCAGCTATGATCCCTACATCCGGCGCATCCGACGCACCTATGAGCGGTATGTCGGCGCCTTGTCCGACGCAGTCCGCCGCTTCTTCCCCCCGGAGTGCCGCCTAACCCGTCCCGGCGGCGGCTTCCTGCTCTGGGTCCAACTCCCGGAGCGAATAGATTCGCTGGATCTGTACCGGCGGGCCCTCAGCGCGGGGATCGCCATCACCCCCGGCTATCTGTTCTCGCCGACGAACCAGTACCGCAACTTTATCCGGCTGAACGCGGCTAACTGGTCGGACGAGACGCTCCCCGCGCTACGCACGCTGGCTGCCCTGATCGGCCAGTAAAGCGCAAGGGCAAACGCGCATCGGCGGGTTAGCCGGGATCATCACCGCGAGCGAGTTCCAGCCGTCTCGTGCGTCTTCGATCGCGTTTCCTGGCAGGATTGGATCCGCTGGTTTTGCGCCTTATGTTGATTGCGTTCGACTTGCCCGCATGGTAGAATGACGAATCCTTGTTCAGGAGTTGGTGTCGTGTCTGGCAAGTCCCGCAAGCTCCCTTTGCCGCAAGTCCCGCCCGCAGAATCGGAAGCGGCTCGCTCCACCGATCCGCCGCCAGAAGGGGCGGGGTTGGAGGATGCGCTCCACGAGAGCGAAGAGCGCTTTCGGTCGCTCTTCGAGAACACGATCTTCGGCGTTTTGGTGGCGACCCCCGATGGCTCCATCCTGGCCGCCAACCGTGAAGCGTGCCGCCTGCTCGGCCGGGCCGAGGAGGAAATCCGCGTCGCCGGCTCCTCGGGGATCTTCGATGCAAGCGATTCCCTCCTGGCGACCATACTGCAGGACCGGGCGGCCACCGGCCAGGTGGGCGGCGAGCTGACCATGATTCGGGGTGACGGCGCGCGCGTCCCGGTCGAGTTCTCTTCCATCGTCTTTGTAGACGGCGACGGCAGCCAACGCGCAAGCCTCGCGTTCCGCGACATCTCGGAGCGCAAGCGGGCCGAAGACGCGGTGGCCGCGCTCAACCGGCAATTGGAGGCGCAGGTCGTCGCGCACGCGCGGCAAGTCGCAACGCTGCTCAAAAGTGGGCGGGAGATGGCGTCGGAGCTCAAGCTGCAGCCGTTGCTCGCCAATATCCTGTCCGAGCTGCGCGCTGCGATCGAGTACACCGGCGCTGCGGTTGCCAGTGTGAGCGCCAGCGAGGACGGCAGCGCGGCTGGGGGCGAGGCGGTCATTCTGAATTACCTGGGGCCGGCGTCGCGCGAGAGGATGGTCGGCGCGCGCATCGCGCTCGATCAAGCCAGCGGTTACCGCCGGGTGCTCGAGGAGCGGACTGCGGTGCTGGTGGAAGATGTCTGGGCGGAGATGGGTTCGCGGCGGTCCGTGTGGCCGATCTGGGATGAGAACATCGGTCCCCACATGGCTTATGCGCGCTCGTGGCTGGCGATCCCGCTGATGGCCAAGGGCGAGGTGATCGGCCTGCTGCAACTGGACCACCGTGACCCGCGACGCTTCACTCCAAGCGACGTAGACTGGCTGGTGGGCTTCGGGCACCACGTGGCGGTCGCCATCGTCAATGCATGGCTGTACGAGGCGAGCCATCAGGCCGCGGCGCTGGCCGAGCGCGAGCGACTGGCGCGCGAACTGCACGACACGGTCTCGCAAGTGCTGCATAGCATTGGACTCCTGACGCATTCGACCCGCCAGCGCCTGCCCCCCCATATGGATTGGTTTGCGGCACGGTTGGATAAGGTGCAGAAGCTGGCAGACACCGGGCTTGCCGAGATGCGCGTCACGCTCCTCGGACTGCAGCCCGATATATTGCTCAGGGACGGGCTGGTGACGGGGTTGGAGCAGCAGGCAGAGTCGCTGCGCGGCCGTTACGACCTGAACGTCGAGACGCGCTTGGGAGCCGAACCGGACGTGTCCGCCGACGCGAAACTGGCGCTCTACCGCATCGCGCAGGAAGCGACGAACAATGCGGGCAAGCACGCCCAGGCGCAGAACGTAACCATCAGCCTCGCCAGCGACGGCCGCGCGGTGACGCTGGAGATCCGCGACGACGGACACGGCTTCGCGCCGGCGGGCGCGTTCCCCGGGCGGTTGGGGCTCAAAACGATGCAGGAACGCGCGGAGAAGATCGGCGCCACGTGGGAGATTGCCAGTGACGCGAGCGCGGGGACGCGGGTCCGGGTGTGGCTGCCAGTTGGCGAAGGCAACGGCCCGCGCACGGCCTGATTCCCGCATAACGCCCGCAACCCTGCGGCTCTCCAAGGAGTCTTCGGTTCTTTGAGACCCCCGCCCCGATGGACTCCTTGGACTGGACTGGTGCGACGCGCGTCGCGCTTCGCGCATCCGGTCCAGATTGCGAAGCGCCCACAGCCTTATCCCCTTAAGGGAACTCTTCGCGCAGCCAGCTTAATGCGTCGCGCACCCAGGGCGTAATTCGCCGCGCGTGGTTGGGGAAGTCATCATCCTCGTCGCACTCCCCCTGCGCATCGTCCAGGCACTCGTGCCAGCTCACCACGGCCGCCACGTAGGGCCCGGTCGCGTTCCACGACGGAATCCAGCGGTAGTGGTAGAGCGGGCTGCCGCTGTGGCCCCGGCTGATGTCGCAGCTGAACGCGAACTCGCGGTTCCAGCCGTTCGATCCCGGATGATGGTAGTATCCGATCTCGCAGTACTCGCTGTCGCCGTATAAGCGGTGGGCCTGGCAGCTATCCGGCGCCTCCTGCACGTCGCAGCGCGGGTAGCCTCGGTTGAGCTGATTGCGCGTGTTCAAGTCCGTCGACGGGAAGGCGCCGTAGCCCATCCACCCCGTCTGCTCGCCCAGCCGGTCCACCGTCAACACCATGCCAATGTCCCACTGGAATTCCTCGGTCCCGCTGCTGTTGGTATTCGGATCGAGCCACGGATCGGGCACGATGTACCACGACTCCACCCCCGCGGGCGGGTTTGGCGTGATCTGCGTCTGGCCGTACGGCATCACGTTCTGCCCATCGCGGCCGGGAGTCAGCGTGCGCGCCTTCCAGTTGCTCGTGCCGAAGTCCACCAGGCAGTGCGCGGCTGTGATGAGGTGCCGCGGCCCCACGTAGGTCATCGTGCAGCGGGATTGCGTGTCGGTCGCGCTGAACGTCGACTGGCTGATCGTGCGCCACGGCCATGCGGTGGTCGGCGTTCGCAGCGCGCGCGAGTCGTCTCCGTTGCTCCAGCCGTCCGGCGCCACCGCCGGCGCGGCTGCGACGGCGCGCGCGGCCGCCGGGCCAAACATCGTCGGCAGGTAGCGCGCCCACTGCCCCTCGACCGCGCCCGGCGCGACCGGTCCGCCCGGCGCGCTCATCCCCTTCTGCTCGTGACAATCGCCGATGGTGCGCAGCATCTCGTCGGAGAAGGTCACGCGGAACTCAAACTGTGTGCGCGTGTTGAAGATGCGCAGGGGCACGTTGTCCAGACCCGCCTGACCTGGCGGCAGTTCCTTCGGTTCCTTCTCCCCCGGACCGGTGCGGCCCGTATCGAGCGTGTCCTCGCCGCCCCTTTCCAGCGTGCCCTTGCGCACGGTCTGGACAAGGATATGCGCGCCGATCGTCACGGGCGCGGTCGGCGGGTTCGGGTTCGAAATCGCAGTGGTGAGCGCAGCCAGGTTGAAGGGGTCGCCGACGAGGCAAGGGGCGGCGGGCGCCGCCGGAGCCGCGGGCGCGTACGGGGTCGCGGTCTGCGCGCTCGCCGTCGCTGCGGCAAGCAGCATCAGCGCGGCCAGAAGCGCCGAAAACCGGATTTTCACGATGGTTCTCCGTTCGCAGCGTGCTGCAACGCCAGGCCGCGGAACGGTGGCAGAAGGCGGCCGGGTGGGAAACGCGGGCCAACCCGCCGCGCGAATCACGCATAATTATTGCGCAAATACAGAGCAATGTCAAGCGTGTTGCGCGTGGCGCTACTCGAGATCGGCGACGACGGGCACGCTTCACGCCGGCAGGATCGTTCTCCGGGCGGTTCAGGCTCACCAGGCGCGGGCGGCAGAATCGCGCAAGGCAAGCTCATTGGCTTGCTGCGGCTGGACCATGAGCGGCCGGACTTCTTCACGCCCGGGGACAAAGAGGAGGGGACGCGCCCCCGGACGCGCGTCCCCATTCATTAGCGTCACGGCATCGCGGACCAGGTTCCGCTCGTCGTCAGGTAGAAGGTGCAGGTAAACGGCGGGTACGGCACCCCGGCGACGATACGGTGGTTGGTGAAGCTGTAATACCCGTCGGCGCTCGTCGCGCTGCCGAACGAGCCGCCGAAGTCGAAGGTGGCGCCATCGTAGCTCATCTCGCCGCCGGCGATGGCGCCGGGACCGGCGACGCTTACTTCGGTCGTGCCGGCCACCGTGCCGCCACACGCTTGGACCGAGAAGTCGATCTTGAGCTTGAACTCGCGCCACGTTGCGCCGCCCGGATCGACGTCAAAGGACACGGGCTGACTGCGGCTGGTAAGACCAGTCCAATGGCCGGGCTGCGGCAGGCCAGGCGCGGTGGTCGCGGTGGGCGTTGATGTTGGAGGTGGCGTCGGGGTGGTCGTCGCCGTGGGGGTCGCAGTTGGGGGAGCCTGGCGCAGCATCAGCGGCAGATAGCCGGTCGAGCCGGCGGAGGGGGCAACGGTCGCGCTCGGTGTGGCGCTGGGCGCGGGTCCCGTGGACGTGGACGAGGCGGTCGGGGTCGGCGTCACGAGGTCGCCGTTCACGGGGCCGGGCGGGAGGTCTTGGACCGCGAGCACGAACGGGTAATTGTTGTCGGCGATAACATAGGCCCAGCCGGTGGCGTCGTTCACGGCGACGTCCTGCGCGAGGAGGCCGCCCTGCGGGGTGTTGGCAACCGGCAGCGCCAGGTGCGTGCGGCTGGCGCCGTCCAGAATGACGACTGCGGACTGATCGGCGAGGAAAGCGTGGTCGGTGGCCGGACGCACTGCGATCGCGTTGGCGGCGCCGGCGAGCGCCGGCAACGGTACGCTATGCAGCGTGTTGGTCGAGGCCTCGACGACCGCCGAGCTCTCGCCTACTTCGATGCCGGTAAAGAGGCGGCCGCTGAGGGAGTTGAAGGCAAAGCGCCCGTAGTCGTCGTTGCCGATGTAAGCCGAAATGCCGGTGTCGCGATCAAGGACATAGATGCCTGGCTCGGGCTGACCGGGCACGGTGACCAGCTTGACGAAGACCTTGTTCTCGGCCTCGCTTACGGCGACATGGGCGGGATAGCGCGCGTCCGCCGCCGCAAAGTCGATCGAGGACCAGGTCCATGTGTCGGCGTCGAGGATCCAGAGGCGGTGATAGCCATAGGTGTCCTGCGCGAGGAAGACGTCGTTAGTGGCCGCGTTGACGGCCATCTCAGAGGGCCGGAAGAAGAGCTCGCCCGTTTCGGCGGGCGGCGCCACTGCGGTGACCGCGTTGGTGGCGACGTTGATCCAGGAGAGGCGGCCGGCGTCGGCGACGTAGACGCGGTGGCGGACGGGGTCGTGGGCGAGCGCGAGGCTGTTGCCGGAGGTGACGCGCTTGGGGATGGTGGTGTGAAGCGCGTTGCTCGCCATGTTGACTACGTAGATCGCGCCCGTGCCCGCGCCAGAGCCCTGATCGCCGTCGCGACTCGCCGCGTAGGCGCGGCCGTAGGTCTCGTCCACGATGAGCGCGCCATCGTAGATGTTGCGGCCGGCGGGCAGCGTGGCGAGCAGGCTGCGAGTGGCGCCGTCGAAGATCATCAGGGATGCGTCCTGCGTGTTGGCGACGATCAGCTTATCTGCGGCCTGGTACACGCCTAACGCCGTGGGCCGGCCGTTGGAGATCGGAATCGGGATGAGGGTGGCCGCAGCCGGCGCAACGGGCGGGCGCAGGGCGAAGATGACGAACGCGACGAGGAGAAGCGGACCGACGATGCGGGAGCGGAACATGAGCGCCTCCCTGCCATCTGCTATGGCGGTGCGATGAGTGAGAGCGGCACGCTGTCGGAGAAGCGATATTGTAACGGATGCGGGAGGCGCCGGCAATTTGCAGAAGGCACGCAATCACGCTGGTCGTCTTGAGCGCGCGCTCTGAATGCCATACCTGGCTGAGCGTCAGGGCGCGAGCGCGGGCTGCGCCTGCGGCTCGATTTCGGCAGGCTTCATGCCGAACAGAATTCGCAAGACCGGCACACGCTTGATGACGAACTGCACGAGCGCGAGCGTGATCGCGAACGAGCTGACCCCGAGAATCAGCATCTTGGGCAAGAGACCGATGCTCCATTGCACCACGAAGTAGGCCAGAACGATGATCACGGGCTGATGGAGCACGAAGAACGGCAGCAACACGTCCAAGGAGTACCGCAGGCCGCGATTCGTGAAATCCAGAAAGCGCATGCCAACGAAGAGCATGAGCGACGTTCCGCACCAGCCGGCGATCATGATCAGCGCCCACACGAGGAAAGCCGGGAACGTTGCGGGACGTTTCTCCAGGTCAAAGCCGAGCGACATCGCCAGATACCCGTACGCGAGCGAGGTCAGCAGCAAGACGGCCAGGAGGATACCCCAGTCGCGCCGAATCGCGACGGTGAAGCGCTGATCGGTGTAGAGCAAAAATCCGAGGATGAAAAAGAGGCCGTACGCGACGAAATCGGCCCAGTCGTGCTGGACGGGGAAGAACGGCTGCAGGAGCAAGCGCACGATCACGAGCGGCACGACAAAGATCAGGATGCCGCCGCGATGCTCGCAGAAGGCAGCCAGGCGCACAACGAACCGCCGGCCCGCTTCGCTGCGCAGCCAGAGGAAGATAGGCAAAGCCAGCAGCGAGAAGGCGAACAGGTAGCCCAGGAACCACATATGATACCCGATCGCGCCGAACCACTTTGGGCCGATCTGCAGGAAGCGCTCGGCCACGAATTGGCCCAAGGACTGCGCGGTCACGCCGGTCGCGATTCGGTGTTGCCAGGAAAGATAAATCTGAATTGGGCCGAGAAGGAGCGTGCCGGTGAGGAAGGGGACCAAGAGGCGCAGGGTGCGCTCGCGGGTGAAAGCGCCTGCCGAGCGGTGACGCAAGGCGAAGTAGCTTCCCGCGCCGGCAATCAGGAAGAAGAGCGGCATGCCCCAAGGGAAGGCGAAACCCTGGACGATCGTAATCGCCAGGCTCTGCTCGGCGTTCTTGATCTCGAAGGTGACCGTGTTGAACACATCGCTCACATGAACGAGGAAGACGGCGAGGATGGAGATTACCCGCAGCCAGTCGAGGTAGTGCAGACGGGTCTTCGCAGGCGCGCCGCCTGCGGCCGTGGCGCGTGGCAAGGCGATCGCTCCCATGCTGACCTCCGCTAGGAAGTGCCCGAAGAACGCTGAAGACTGTGAGTGTAATTTCGCGCACTGTCACCGCGTTGTCAATGGGCAAAATCAACGGCCGCGCTTGGCTAAGCGATGATTTTGCGGGCAAGGTTACGGTCGATCCGAGGAGATAGGCGTTCCCACGAAGGATCGATTTGAATGGCCCAACGGGAACCTTCGCGGCAGTTGACTGGCAAGCAGTCTGAGTCACCATTCTCTTAGATCTCACGGACAGGCGTCGCCGGCGACGAGCTTGTTCAGCATTGTTTCGATATATGTACTGTTATCGTCGTGCTGGAAAAGCACGTTATTGGCCTCTAACTCGGCTTTCGTGAAACCGGCTCCCCAGAACCCACCCTGTTGGTGGGGAGTGACGGCGATGATGAAGGAACTGAGCCTGACGGTGGGATCAGCCAAGCGCGCTTCGAGCTCCTTGATCGTCTGGTGGAAGCGGATCTTCGGATCGTTCAAGCCTTCGAGATTGCGGATGCCCTTCGGATCGACGAAGGCGATGCGCTGCGCGCCGTCGCTGACGAGCCACAGGATGAAATCGGGGTAGAAGTTGCCGGCCTCGAAGAAGCCGATGCCGCGGCCGCGGCTCATGTTGCGGAGCAGGTAGAGCTCGCGGGCGGCAAAGAACGGCGCGTGATGCTCATAATAGGCGCGCAAGTCGAGGACGAAGTCGCGCTCATCGCGCGGCCGCGGGAGCGGCGGCTGCGCTGGACAGGAGGCGCCATGCGAACCATTC
>JALOOB010000328.1 GCA_025454635.1 Anaerolineae bacterium | reverse complement strand
ACCAATGAGGAACTGCTCGCCTGCGGCCAGAGCATGCGCGGGAACGAATACGGGCAGTACCTGATCCGGCTGGCGGAGTCGGAGCTGGGGTGAGAGAGCTCCTTACTGGCGCTTGCGCTGCCCGCAGCGGCGCGAGGTGATTCAATAGCAACCATTCCTTCCGGCGCAGCCGCGTTCCTTCAGCAGGCGTATCGCAATAACTGGGAACGGTATAAAGCATCCCTGCGGCCCGACGCGCGACGCGGGTGGGACCTGTGCATACTCACCGCTGCGGATGCCCGCCAGGCCGAAATGTACCGGAAGCAACTGGACTGGCGCCGACAATCGAACCTCCTGCCCACCGGCGCCGAATTCGTCGTCCTGCCCGATCCGGAGGGCAGGCGCATCGGTTCGGGCGGCGCCACGCTGGCTGCGCTGCGCCTGCGCACGGATGCGAATCCTTATCCTTCAGGCCGGCGCACCCTCGTCATCCATTCGGGCGGCGACTCAAAGCGGCTGCCCCATTGTTCGGCCCAGGGCAAGCTGTTTGCGCGTATCCCGCGCACCTTGCCCGACGGCCGCGCCTCGACCATCTTCGACGAGTTCCTGATCAGTTTGAGCGGCTTGGCCCCCGTGTTGCCTCCCGGTGCGTTGGTGGCCTCGGGCGACGTGCTCCTGGTCTTCGATCATCTCCAACTCTCGTTCCGCCGCGCGGGCGCAACCGGGGTTGCCGCAGCCGCGCCGGCTGAGATGGGCTTGCGCCACGGCGTCTTCGTAAGCGAGGGAGACTCCAGCCGCGTTGCCGCCTATCTGCACAAGCCGGGTGCGGAAGAGCTTGCGCGCTGGAATGCGGTGCGCGACGGCCAGGTTCGAATCGACACGGGCCTGGTCTGGTTTGACGGGGATATGATCCGGCGCCTGTCCGCGGCTGCGGCGGATCCGGTCATCGCGTCCACCCTGCTCAACCTCTACGGCGATCTGCTCTTGCCGCTCGCCGGATCGACGACGCGCGACGCGTACCTGGACGACGAGAGCGACGGGCCGGCCACTGCGGCGGTCAAGGCCGCGCGACAGGTGATTTGGAACCTGCTGCGCGGCACGCCTTTTGCGGTCGAGCAGGTGCAGCCGGCCGTGTTCGTCCATTTCGGGAGTTCGCGGGAATACTGGCAGATGGCCGCCGACGACCCCGACCTCGCCGCGCTGTGCGGCTGGGAGGGGCGAGCCGCCTCCTGGGTCGACGAGCAAGCGCGCGCTAACGCGCACCTCGTTGCCATTAGCGCGGCAGTTGAGGGCCCGACGTCTCCGGGAGCTGCGCCCCTTCTTGCCAGCGACTCCTGCCTCAGGGGTCCCCTGGCGTGGGAGGGCCCCGCGCTCCTCGCAGGCATTGACACTGCCTTGCCGCTCAGCCTGCGCGCAGGCATAGCGCTCGACCAACTGCCCATCGAAGCCGCCGATGCTGTCACCCGTTGCTTCGGCCTCGCAGATGACCCCAAGCGCGGCGCCGCCGATCCCCGCGCCACCTTCTGCAACCGTCCCTGGGCCGATTGGTCGGCCGCTGCGCGCGTTGGGCCTGTTGACCTCTGGGGCGACTTGCCTGAGCGCGAGCGCACTCTGTGGAATGCGCGCCTCTTTCCGGTCATGCCCTCGCGCGAGGAAAGCCTTGCGCTGGCCCTACCTTTGCAGGCTCCCGAAGCCGCGCCGCCGGGTTGGCGCGAACAGTGGCTGGCCGCGCGACGTCTCTCACTCGCGGAGAGCGCAGCCCTGGCCGATGGCGATCGCCTCCTTAACGGGTTAGCCGCAATCGAGGACCACGTTGCTGCGCGGCGGTTCCTTGCCGGCGTGGTTGCGGAGCAGCCCGCCGCCTCGAACACGCCCCTGCTTGGAGCGCTTTCAGCGGCCTGCGCCCGGCGCGCGCCGCTGGTACACGAGTGGCTAAGGAGGGCCGATCCCACCCTGCAACTGCGCGGCTACCGCGCCCTGAGCGAGGCCACTGGCGACGTTGCCTGGGAGGACAGGGCCTTTTCCACCCTCGCTCGCCTGATAGAGAGGGCGACCTCCCTGGATGCTCCGCAGGCTTCGCCTGCCACTTATGGCTCGCGTGAGGCCCCGGGAGAATGCCGCGTCTCGGCTGCCGCGCGGATTGACTTTGGGGGTGGTTGGACCGACACGCCGCCGCACAGCATCGAGCGCGGGGGCGTCGTGCTCAACGCGGCGATCACTCTGAACGGCGAGCATCCCATCACTGCCGAAGCGCGTTCCCTGGATGAGCCGCGCCTGGTGCTGGAGAGCCGCGACCTGGACATGTCGGTCTCGCCTGGGTGCGCGGGCGACGTGTTGGCTTACGGCAATCCGAGCGACCCCTTCGCTTTGCACAAGGCGGCGCTCGTGCTGCGCGGGATCGTTCCCGCCGATGCGCGGCCGGATGAGCCGATTGCCAACCTGCTCGCGGGGAGGGGCGGCGTGCGGCTGACTACCGCAACGCGTATCCCGTTCGGCTCGGGCCTGGGCACCAGCTCCATCCTTGCCGGCGCGGTGCTCGTGGCGCTCGCGGAAATGACCGGCGCGGGAAGGCCGGACGACGCCCGGCTGTTTGACGAAGTGCTCTGCCTCGAGCAGATGCTTACCACCGGGGGCGGCTGGCAGGACCAGGTGGGCGGGCTGACGGGCGGCATCAAGCTGGTGACTTCGCAGCCGGGGCTGCCTCAGCGCATCACCGTCGAGCCGCTCAACCTGGACCTGGCGACGGAGCGTGAGCTGTCGTCTCGCTTGTGCCTGGTGTACACGGGGCAGCAGCGTCTGGCGAAGAACCTGCTTCGGAACGTGATGGGCCGCTGGATGGCGCGCGAGCCTGAGATGGTGCGGATCCAGGCAGAGATCGCCCGGCTGGCGCTGGCCATGCGCGCCGCGCTGGAATCGGGCGACGTGGACGGCTTCGGCGCGCTGTTGGGCGAGCACTGGCTGCTGAACAAAGGGATGGACCCTGGTTGCGCGAACCCGTTCATCGACGACTTGTTCGAGGCGATGGCGCCGTACATTAACGGCGGGAAGCTCGCGGGCGCGGGCGGTGGGGGTTTCGCGTCGGTCATCGCGCGCAGCGCAGAGCATGCGGTCGCGCTTTCGAACGCGCTGACCGAGCGCTATCCGGGCACGCGCGTCGCGGTTTGGCCGTGCGCCATACCGTTCTCAGGGCTGGATGTGGAACTCGCATAGAGGTGGGCAAGATGTTTTTTGGCGGAGGGATGGCATGAAGAGAGCATTGGTGTGCGGCGCCGGTGGGTTCATCGGGGGTCACCTGGTTAAGAAGCTGAAGGCCGAGGGCTATTGGGTGCGCGCGGCGGACATCAAGCAGCACGAGTTTGCGCCGAGCGCGGCGGACGAGTTCTGCCAGCTCGATCTGCGCGAGCCGGAGAACTGCCGCTCGGCCCTGACGCTGGGTGACGGCAGCTTCGATGAGGTGTACCAACTCGCCGCAGACATGGGCGGGATGGGTTTCATCCATTCGGCCGAGTGCGAGATCATGCATAACAGCGTGCTGATCAACGTCCACATGACCCACTACGCCGCGCAGATGGGGGTGCCGCGTTACTTCTTCTCTTCCTCCGTCTGCGTCTACCGCGACATGAAGCCAGGCGAGCCGGAAATGACCGAGACGGAGGCCGTCCCCGCCAATCCGGACAACGAGTACGGCTGGGAGAAGCTCTATTCCGAGCGGATGGCGCAGGCGTACGGCCGGCACCACAACATGAAGGTGCGCATCGCCCGGTTCCAGAACTGCTACGGCCCGGAGGGCACGTGGACCGGCGGACGGGAGAAGGCGCCCGCGGCCATGTGCCGCAAGGTGGCCGAAGTGCCGGACGGCGGGACGATCACCGCCTGGGGCGACGGGAGCGCGATCCGGTCGTACACTTACGTCGACGACATGGTCGACGGCATCTATCTGCTCATGCAGTCCGACTTGCAAGGCGCGGTGAACATCGGCAGCCCGGAGTATTACACCGTCAAGGAGCTCATCGACATCGTGGCGGACGTGGCGGGGAAGAAGATCAACGTCGAGTACATCCCCGGCCCGGTCGGTGTCCAGAGCCGCAACTTCAGCAACGAGCGGATCTACTCGCTCGGCTGGCGCGC
>JALOOB010000062.1 GCA_025454635.1 Anaerolineae bacterium | reverse complement strand
GGGCTGTGGTTGTATACGACTAGGACGCGCTCTGGGGGGGCGGGCGTGATCATGGTCGCTCCATTCTGATCGTCGGCCCAGGGCCGGCTGTGGGCAGTGGGTCTCCCAGGGAAAGCCTATGCCGCGGTATGCTTGAGCATCAGGCACGTGTACAAAACGTCGATGAGGCCGATCTGCGCAACCCGCGCGCCGAGCGGATACCCGTGGGCAGCGGCCTCCTGCGCGGCGGTGCGCAGGCTAATGTCCACCAGTCGCGCAATCGGCGAAAGGGGATGGTTCGTGATTGCGATGGTGACCGCGCCGCATTCCTTCGCCTTGACCAACGCCTGCCGGACGTCCGCCGCCGTTCCCGAGTGCGAGAAGCCAACCGCCACGTCGTTGGGTGTCAGCATCGCCGCGGACAAGAGCTGCATCTGCGCATCCGTGTGCGGCAGCGCGCGCACGCCGATGCGCATCAGCTTGTATTGCAACTCCTGGGCCGCCACCGCCGCGCCGCCTGAACCGTAAATATCGACCCGCCGCGCCGCCAGCAGCGCAGTGGCTGCCCGATCCAAAGCCTCCAGGTCAAGCACACGCAGCGTATCTTCGAGGGCCTTCACGTCCCCCGCAATCGCCTTTTGCGCGGCCGTCGCAGCCGTGTCGCCCGCAGCAACGGCCTCGTAGACCGGCGAGATGCGCGGGCTGAGCTCCTGCGCAAGCGCGATCTTGAAATCCTGGTAGCCGTCGGTCTTAACGCGGCGGCAGAAGCGGAAGATGGTGGTATCCCCCACGCCGCACCGCTCGGCCAGCTCGACCATTGCCAGGTGAATGACCACGTTCGGGTGGTCGAGCACGTACTGTCCGACCTTCTGCTCCTGCTCATTAAGAGAGGGAAGCAGCCCGCGGATTGTGAGGAGCAGATTCGGTGACGGCGCGCTCAGTTCCATAGCGCCCTTTCGTTGGGTGCGTTTCAGGTTAGGGGCAGAAGTAGCATCCAGAGCGGAGTGCGGCGGTCTTTTTCGCCGCATGAAGTCGAAGGATGCGGCCCGCTCGGCGCGCGCCCGCTTCGCATCCTTCAACTGCGCTCCCTTCGGTCGCTCCGCTCAGGATGCTGCGCTACATTCGCCCCCAGCCTGAAACGCGCCCCTTTCGTTCAAGCGACTTGACCGGCAGAACTTTTCTCTGTAGTATAAGAAGAACCTTTCCTTTGTCAAACCATGGACGGATAAAATTTCCGCAAGGAGCGCCAGGTGGCAAAACAACAAACCGTAGTGGCAGCCGCGCTCGGTGAGTGCGTCCATGTCGCAGGCGTGACGAAGTTCCTCCGCTTGGCCGAGTCGGCCGGGTGGCGCACCGTGTTTCTGGGACCCGCCGTCCCGGTCGAGCGCGTGCTCGAAGTCGCCGCGGCGGAGGATGCCGCGCTTGTCGGGGTATCCTACCGGCTGACACCCGAGACCGGCGAGCGTCTCCTGGCCGAGTTTGCGGAGGCTGCGGACGACCTGCGAACGCGCGGCGTGCGCTTTGCGTTCGGCGGCACCCCCCCAGTGGCGGAGCGGGCGGCCCGCATCGGCTTCTTCGAGCGCGTCTTTGACGGCTCGCAGCCACCCGAAGAGGTGACTGCTTATCTGCGCGGCTCTGCGGTTACAGTGGCCGAGGACGCGTATCCGCAGACCACCGTCGAGCGGATTGGGTGGAAGGCGCCCTATCCCCTCATCCGTCACCATTTCGGCCTGCCCACCATGGAGGCCACGGTCGACGGCATCGCAGAGATCGCGGACGCGCGCGTGCTCGACGTCATCTCGCTTGGCACGGACCAGGACGCGCAGGAGAACTTCTTCCGCCCCGAGCGCCAGGACCCGCGGCGGACGGGCGCAGGCGGGGTGCCAGTGCGCAGTGCGGATGACTACCGCGCCCTGTACGCGGCCAGTCGCCGCGGCAACTATCCTCTCATGCGCACGTACTCCGGCACGGACGACTTCGTGCGCCTCGCCGAGATGTACGTCGACACGATCAACATCGCCTGGGCCGCCGTGCCGCTCTTCTGGTTCAACGCGATGGACGGCCGCGGCCCACACGATCTCGAAGGGTCGATCCGGCTGCACCAGGAATTGATGGGGTGGTACGGCAGCCGCGCCATCCCGGTCGAGCTGAACGAGCCGCATCACTGGGGGATGCGCGACGCACCCGACGTCGTCTTTGTCGTCGCGGCATATCTCTCAGCGCTGAACGCGCGCGCGTTTGGCGTCCGCGATTACATCGCGCAATTCATGCACAACAGCCCGCCCGGACTGTCCGATGCGATGGACCTGGCGAAAATGCTCGCCTGTCTCAGGTTGATCGAGCCGCTCGCCGGGGAAGACTTCCGCATCTACCGGCAGACGCGCGTCGGCCTCCTGAGCCATCCCCTCGATCCCGAGTCTGCCCGCGGCCATCTCGCCGCAGCCACCTACCTGCAGATGGCGCTCAGGCCGCATATCGTCCACGTTGTCGGTCACACCGAGGCGCACCATGCGGCTACCGCCGATGACGTGATTGCAGCCTGTAAGGTCGCGCGGCGCGCAATCGAGAACGCCCTCGACGGCGCGCCGGATATGTTGGAAAGCGCGCGCGTGCAGGAGCGCGCGGCCGAGTTGGCCGAGGAGGCCCGGCTGGCGCTTGACGCGATCCGCGACCTCGCTGCGCCCGGCGTGGAGGACCCGTTGACCGACCCTGCCACCCTGGCCGGCGCGGTGACTAGCGGCATCCTCGACGCGCCGCAGTTGCGCAACAATCGCTTCGGACGGGGACAAGTGGTAACGCGCATAGACGGCCGAGGCGCGTGCGTCTCGGTCGATGGAGATGGCAGGACCCTGCCGGAGGCGGCTCGACTCGCCGGGATTAAGCTCACTTATTAGCAAAAGCAAGACCTCCCGGGCTGGTGGGCCTGGGAGGTCTGCCTCAAGGAGGGTCTCAACCGCGCGCGGTCAACGCCCGGCCGTCTTGCGGCCTTACGCCACCGACGCCAGCACCTGCGTCGCCTTCTGGTGCAGCAGGTAGAGCGGCACGGCCTGCGGGCAGGCGCCGCTGCACGACTCGCACTGCACGCAGTGGCCGGCCAGTCGGGTCGCGCAGGCCAGGTGCGCGCAGGCTGTCTGCTTGGCCGTCGCCGTGTGGCCGTTGTGCGGCGTGAGCGCGTCGTTAAGGCAGTTGGTGTAGCACTGGAAGGGACACGCGCTGCGGCAGCCGTCGCAGTGGACGCACTGGGCGAACTGCGCGCTCCAGAATGCCGCGCGCTCTTCAATCGGCCACCGTTCGATCGCCGCCAGCTCTTCCCCGCTCATGGCGCCCGGAACGTCGCCGCATTCCGGCAGCAAAGCGTCGCAGCGCTCACGCGGCGCGCCCTGCCCGATCAGGAACAGATGCTCCGGCAGGTGAATCCCCTCTTCACGCAGCGCGTCGATGCAGGCGAGCTCGGCCGGCCGCACCACGACCGCCATATTCTCGTCCGCCACCGTTTCCAGCAGCGTCGCGAGGTTCGGATAGCCGCGGCCGCCGGCAAAGAGACGGCGCGCCTGCTCGGGCGTGCGCGCGATCATGGGCTGAATCTCATGGCTCGCCTGCCCCCACGCCAACACCCCCGCCACTTTCCCGCTCCGCAGCAGATCGCCCGCGAGGTTCTGAAGCGCGCGGCTCGCCGCCGTCGAGGCGTGGGCCCCCACCCCATGCGCGGGCAGCGCATCGTTCATCCCGAACACCGGTTGACTGCCGAAGCTCCACGGGCCGAGCGCGCGGACCTGCTCCGAAAACGCGCGTTCCCTGGCCTCGTCGGGCGCGCCCTCGACAATCGCCAGCCGATCCCGATGGCAGCCTACAAAATGCAGGAGTTCGCGGAGCACCAGCAAGCGCTGTTTGTGATTCGGAGTTGCGCGACCGGTCCAGGCCACCATGACCCCCTCTGCTCCGTGGGCAAACGCGGTCAGGATCTTCAGAATATCGATAGCCCCCGTGGCGGTCGTCTGGGTAAGACGAATGTTCGCCGGCATGGTTGCGGCAAACGGTGACGTCCTGAACGCGGACGCATAGCTCCGGCTCTCGACTGCGGCGGCGGTGTAAGGTGCGGTGGTAGTCTGGGCGGACACGACGGCGCTCCGATCTTGTCGCTCTTCGCCAGAGCGACGGGTGGTTCGTTCTTTCCTGCACGATCTAATTGAGCATTTTAGCACGAAGTGCAGAGCCGTATATGACGCAGCGCATATTTCGCGTGGAAAATTTCACAATTGGCGCGAAAAACAAAGGGGCAGGTTCCCCCGCCCCTTGGCCTTCTTAATCTGTCGAGCCGGAAAGGTCCGCCAGTCTAGTAAGGGCTAATACTGGATGATCCGCGGCAGGCCCTTCGCCTGGCCCACCCAGTCCTCGACCTCCGACGCGTGCGGCGGCCGGCGGACCAGCCGCTTCTCCTCGTTGGTCGCCAGCATCTTCTCGAGCAGCTTGCCCGGGTTGCGCTGCGCCAGCTCCGGCACCGTGTCCACGCCCGCGGCCTCGAGCAGATCCGCGTACTCCGAGCCGACGCCCTTGACGCGGTACAGGTCAGCATGGTTGACCCACTCGAGGATCTGCTTGCCGGCAATGCCGCTCTTCTCGGCCAGGTCCGCGCGGCCCTTGCGCGTGGCGCCTGAGCGCAACAAGTCAAGCACGTTGTTGACGCCGATATCTTTCAGCTTGGCCGCAAAGACCGGGCCGATGCCCTCGATGAACTCCAGCGCCTCCTTGAACTTGACGCTTTCTTCGAGTCCTTCGAACGACTTCTCCAGGTCAGCAAGAACGTTGGCAACCTTGTTCTCGTCGATGTCAATGTCCAGCGCCTTGGCCGCTGAATCCACGACATCCTCCACCTTGTTCTCCGCAGCCTCTCCCGCGTCCGCAACCGCGTCACCCGCGTCGGCGAGAACCGCGCCCGCCGCCGCAACCGCGCCGGCTGCCCCTGCGCTCACGTCGCCGGCCGCATCCGCAACGGCCTCGCCTGCGTCTGCTACGACATCGCCGGTCGCGTCTACTGCCGCCTCCGCTCCCTCCGCAACGTCACTCGCGCCGTCACCCACTGCGGCTGCCACGCCTGCCGCGGCCACACCCACTGCCGAGAGCCCGCCCTCGGCCGCGTCCACCGCTCCGCCTGCCGCATCAGTGACCGCCTCACCCGCGTCAGAGACGACCTCGCCCGCCGCCTCCGCCACATCCGCCGCCGCGCCCTGCGCGTCTGCTGCCACGTCAGCCGCTGCTTCAGAGACGTCCACGGTTGCGCTTCGGGTCGTGACGACTGCGGCAGTTGCTGCTGCGGTCGCTGCGCCCGCGACAGCAGCGCCGCCGCCAGTCACGGTGGCGCCCATCGGCCCGGCTGCTGCGTCGATGCTGGCTGCGCTGCGCGTTGCCGCGCCCTGGACGGAAGCGGATGCCTTATCGATCGAGGGGGCCTGCGCGCCCTTGCTGTCGTACCAACGCAGCTTGGCGTATGCGCGCCACTGGAAGAGGAGGCCGGCAATGAAGACGACGAGGCCGACTGCGAGGACAAGAATGCTCAGCCAGGCCGGATTCGGGTTGATCGTGCCTTCCAGGCCGGAGCGCCAGCCCAACATTTCGCCGACGCCGCGCCCGACGAGCGTGCCGCCCGTAATGGCAGTCGAGATAATCACCATCTCATTTCTGACCCAGAAGAAGAGGGCCGCAAAGACGATGGCGAGGCCGATCGCCAGGAGGACAGTCAGCCAGTCCCAGAGGTTGAGCGACGTGCCGATGGCAATGCCTAAAGCGCCGCCCATGATCAGGCCGCCAAACGCAACCATCGCGCTCCAGAACGCGTAGGCAAGCACCGCGAACACGACCGCCAGCACGACGCCGACGATGAGCGCAAGCAGCCAGGCGCTATCGCCCCACCAGCCCCATGCGAGCAGGAAGCCTGCCACGCCGCCGTAGATCGGCAGGAGCACGCGGAAAATGCGATAGCCAAAGAAGGCGCCGACCAGGCCGAGGAGGATAAGCCCCAGCCCTGCGATAATGGGTGACATGCGAACCTCCTGAAGGGTGAAAGAGAGACTGCGCGACAATTGACAGAATGTCAACAATACAAAAAACACAATACTTCAGAAGTTGCGCGAATTCAAGGGGTAAGGCGCAAAGACTATACATTTGTACGGGCGGGCCGCGATGGGTCGCGATCCGCCGCGCGCTGCCGCAACAGGTTCCTGGAGGGGCTGCGGAGGGTGGCCGAAGCGCTCGAAATCCGACCGGAAACGGCGCGCGCGAGCCTCGATATTGCGCACCTAGAACCGCCGCACCCACACCAGGTCATCATGCGTCACGCGAATGACCCCGTCGTCGTCGATGAACCGCTCCGCCGCGTCCACCGGAAACGACAGCAGATCGAACGGCGCCGCTCGGCCGAGGCCGTTCAGCGCATCCTCCACGATCGCCGCCAGGGGAGCAAGTCGCGTGTTCCACTTCGCCAACGCAAAGTGCGTGCGCCGGTGGCGCCGCGCTAACGAGCGAATCTTCGCCGTGCTGACGTCACCCGCCTCGCCCCAGAAGAGGGGCTCGCCGCTCGCGTCGAGGCTGACCACGTCCGGCTTGTACTTGTCGCCCACCGGGATTTCGACCGTCAAGTCGGGGAACTGCGGCAGATAAAGCGCCCAAATAAGCGCCTTCATCACGACGTGCTCGGTGCTCTCGATTGGCTTCTTGACGAAGACGACCTGCCGGCCGTGCGCCCGGAGCGTCCACTTGCGGCGCAAGCGCAGTTCATCCACGTCAGTCCTGCTCGCCATCTTCGGCCTGCCGCAGGAGGACGCGGTAATCCCCACGCAGTTGCGCCAGTTCTTCCTCGCTCACGGGGTGCGCGCCGTAGTGAACCCGCATATAGGCGAACGTGATCCGACGCAGACGCTCATCCTCCCCCGGAAAGATCTGCGCAAGGACCGGCAGGTACGCGTCCGGCGGCTGGCTGGGCAGCCGCGCCCTGCCGCGCTGCCGCCCGATGCGGCACAGGTTGGCGTAAATGTTCTGCACGGAGATCGCCGCAAGCAGGTCGCGCCCGAAGCCAAAGCGGCCGATCAGCCGTCCCGCGTTGCGCAGCCCATCCAGCGCGCGGGCCAGCAGCCCCCCGCCAAAAGCTGCGCCCTCCAGGCCCTCTTCCTCGTCCTCGCTGCGCTGCCCGGCCTTCCGGACGCGATCGAGATACAGGAGCAGGAAGATCAACAGGCCGAGCGCCGCGGTCACGATCAGAATCAGGACAATCGCGTCGCGCGCCAGGTCGAAAGGCCAGCGCGGCAGGCTCTCCAGCAAGTTCTGGCCCTGTTGCGCGGGCGGCGCAGGCGCGACAGGCGCCGCGGTCGGGTCCCCGCGGCGCAGCATGTTCGTGACCACCCGTTCGAGCCAGAGCAGCAGCGGCTCGGCCAACTGCCCGAGGAACACCACCAGCGCGATCAGCAAAGGCCGGACCACCTGCCAGAGCGGGTCGAACAGGCGGAAGAAGCCGCGAATCCCCGCCTCGGTGTAGGCCAGCGACACGAGCCAACTCACGCCGATGGCCGCGCCGACCGCGAGCAGCGTCTGGATCAGCCGCCGCGCCGGCAGCAGCCGGCCCACGCTCTGCGCCTCCGACGCCTTCTCCGAAATGCGGCTCACGGCCACCGCCGCAAGGCCGAGCGCAAGGTACAGCCACAACAGGCCGAGCGCCGGCGCGCCGCGCAAACCGCTCGCCAACGCGCCGAACAGCAGTAGCAGCAGCAGCCCGGCGCGGAAGGTCACGCCGACGCTGAAAAAGTTCAGGTCGCGCGACGTCGCGGAAGAGGCGCGCTGCCACAAGAGGGCGTTGAACCCGATCATGGCGATGACCGGCGGCAGCCCCCCTTCCCAGTTCGCGGTATCGCGTAAGGCCGCGCCGATCCAACCAAGGTCCCACGGTCTGCCGCCGCCGTAGAGCGCCAGCCGGACGAGCGCTACGCTGACCGCGGCGAGCGAAACGAGCGCCAGCGCATCGTAGCGCGGGGTGTCGGCAACGCGGCTCAACAATTCGAGAAACAGCATCCAGCCGAGCAGCGCGCCGAGCATGAGCAGGTACGCGTTCCACAACGAAACCGGCTGCGGCCAGAGCAGGACGAACAGCGCAGCGAGCCAGCAGGCTTGCATAGCGGCGATGAACACGTGCAGGATCGCGATGCGGCGGTTCGAGAGCAGCATGGGCTACACCTGCGCCGGCGCGATCACGTCCGCCACAAGATGCGGCAGGTGATAGACAGTGATCCCCGGCAACAGGCGCTCGGGCGGCGCCTCGGCCAGGGTGAAGAGCGCGATCTTGCGGCCCGCGCGGCGCAGGTCGATCAGCGCCGCGAGCAGGTCGTCGTGCGCGATGGCCGTCACCACGAGCAGCGTCGCGCCCCACGGCAGCCGCGGCGACTCGCGCAGCAGCAGCTCCTCGATGGGCGCGGACGCAAACGGTGTGACCGCAGCGAGCAGTTCGAGGATGCGGACAAGCTGGCCGGGGCTGCGGCCGGGAAGCAGGCGCAGCGGTTGGTCGCTGCCGGGCAGCACGCCGTTGGCGATCAGGCCGACAGGCACGCGCTTCTCGGCCAGTATCGCGGCAAGGCTCCCGGCCACGCTCACCGCGCGCTCCATCAGCTCCGGGATGTGGCCGAGCCAGTGGCGCTCGAGGGTCGCAACGTTGAGGAAGATCAGGACCTGCGGCTCCTGCGTCGGTTCGTAGACGCGCGACAACAGCTCCTGTCGCCGCGCGGTCGCCTTCCAGTGGACCCGCTTCAGCCCGTCCTCCGGCTGCCAGTCGCGGATGCCCGCGTAGCGCAGCGGGTCCTCGACCAGGTGCGCGTCGGCCGCGCGCTCCCCGAATGGGTTCTTTGCGGGCAGGCGCAGTTCCTCGGCGGGGTACAGCTTCGGGTAGACGATGAGCCGCTGCTGTCCGGGCAGCGTCCCCTTGCGGGCGAACATCCCGAACCCGTCGCCCGTGCTGATCGTCGCGGGACCGTACATATAGTAGCCGCGCTTGTTGCATTCGACGGTGAATCGCCGCGTGAGGCGGCCGAAGATGCCGGGGTTCCAGAACGAAAGGAACTCACCCTGGTTCGTAACGCTGTTGACGCGAATCTCGTGGCCCGCGACGGGGAGGTTCGCGGGGAACTGGTCGAGCACGTGCAGCCAGGTGACGGGGAGAAACTTGCGGTTACGCACTTCGAGCGTGAGTTCGATGGTCTCACCGAGGAACGCGCGCGTCTCCGAGAGCTTGCGCGTGTACTCCACCCCGTACAGGGCCAGGCGGTTCCAGATGGCCCCGAGCAGCGGCACCACGAACAGCGCGACTGCGCCCGCGAGCAGAAAACCGTTGCGCGCAACCAGGCCGGCGATCGTGATGAGGATGCCCAGAAAGATCCACGCGTCGGTGAACTGCGTGTCCTTCTGGTGGTCGATGAAGCGCCGCCCGCGCAGCTCTGCGACCGAACGGTCGACGGAGAAGCGCCCCTTCCAGCGCGACTCCTCCGCCTTCTGCATTTCCTGGCGCGCGCGTTCCTGGGTCGACGGGTCGAGCATCTACTCCACCACGGGCACCGGGACGGCCGCGATCACTTCCTGGACAACCTGCTCAGGCGTGCGGCCGCGCAGCCGGACCTGCGGGCTGATGTGGACGCGATGGACGAGCACCGGCGTCGAAAGGTGCTGCGCGTCCGATGGGATGACGAAGTCGCGCCCGCGCAGCGCGGCCAGCGCTTGCGACGCCTTGAGCAGGGCCAGCGTCCCGCGCGGCGACACGCCAAGGTCCACCGCCTCGTGCTCGCGCGTCGCGCGGCACAGCCGCACGATGTACGCGCGCACGTCCGCGTGGACGCGCACCTTCGGCGTATCCCGTTGCAGCGCCAGCACGTCCTCCGCGGTGGCAATGGGCCGCAGCCCTTCCGCCGGGTCCGCCTCGGCGTAGCGCCTTAGAATTTCGTCCTCTTCCGCCTCGCTGGGGTAACCCGGCTTGACCTGCATCAGGAAACGGTCCTGCTGCGCCTCGGGCAGCGGGAATGTCCCCTCCAGTTCAATCGGGTTCTGCGTCGCCAGCACGATGAAGGGCCGCTGAAGCGGATAAGTCCTGCCGTCCGCGGTCACCTGCCGCTCCTGCATCGCTTCCAGCAGCGCCGACTGCGTGCGCGGGGTCGCCCGGTTGATCTCATCCGCAAGGAGCACCGACGAGAACACCGGCCCGGGGCGGAACTCGAACTCGCCCGACTTCTGGTTGTAGATCGACAGGCCGGTGACGTCCGACGGCAGGAGGTCGGGCGTGAACTGGATGCGCGCGAAGGGCAGGTCGAGGCTCGCGGCCAGGGCCTTCGCCAGCGTCGTCTTACCGGTGCCCGGCACGTCCTCGATGAGCACGTGCCCCTCGACGAGCAGCGCGGTGAGCAGCAGCTCGACGATGCTCGGCTTGCCGACGATTACGCGGCCGACGTTGGTCTGGACTGCCCGTGAGAAGTCCGTGAAATTCATGCGCCCAGTTTCTCCGCGAAGAATTGCGTAATCTCGGTGTAAGCCCGCACCTTGTTCTCGAACTTGGTCACGTCGTGCCCCTCGTTCTCGAACAGCAGCAGCGACACGTCCTTGCCCTGCGCCTGGAGCGTCCGCACGAGGTCCTCTGATTCCGCTGCTACGACGCGCGGGTCATTGCGCCCCTGGATGACCAACATCGGGCAGGCGAGCTGGTGCAGGTGCGTGCTGGGCGAACGCTCCACGAGGAAGTCGCGGTCGCGCACGGGGTTGCCAAGCGCGATGTCGAAGTACGGCTTCCACGTCTCCGGGATGCGTTCGAGGAAGCTGAGCAGGTTGAACGGCCCGAACATATCGACCGCGGCCGACCACAAGTCGGGGTGCATCCCCACCTGCATCAATGTCATGTAGCCGCCGTACGACCGCCCGACCACGCCCGCGCGGGTGGTGTTAACTCGCGCATGATCCTTCAGGCTCGCCAGCCCCGCCACGTGGTCCAATCGGTCCTGCCCGCCCCAGTCGCGGTCGACCCGCTTGATGTAATCCAGCCCGTAGCCGTGGCTGCCGCGAACGTTCGGCACGAAGACCGCCAGCCCGTTGAGCGTGAGGAACTGGATCAGCGGCATCGAGAACCACGTGAAGTCGGGCCGCTCCTGGCCCTGCGGCCCGCCGTGGATGTAGACCACGACCGGGCGCTTGCCCTCAAACCCGAGCTCGGGCGCGGGCAGGTACAGCCGCGCGGGCACACTAAGCCCGTCGTGCGAGGTGAACCCCGCATCCTCGCCTGCCGCCAGCAACTCCTGCGGGATGCCCAACACGCGGTTGCGCGTCAGTTGCTTCAGCCCCGCGCCGCGCGGCGCGACGGTGAAGATCTGCGCGGGCGAGGTGGCCGTGGAAAAGCTGATCGCGTAGGTGTCGCTTGCTTTATCGTAGCGGATCGACTCGGCAACGCCGTGAGACAGTGGCCCGTCGCCGCAGATCACCGTGTCCAGCGCCATGCGCGAGGATGCGGCGTCGAAGCTGCCCTCATACGCCCACGTCGCGCCGTCGATGTTGTACTGGACGAGATACCGGTCGCCCGCCAGGTGGCGGACGCTCTCCATCTCGCCGTTGCCCGTGTGCCGCGCGCCGGTCACCTCGACCGCGCGGACTCCCTCCGGCTTGCCGATCTCAAAGTGCGCCAGCCCGCGGCGGTCCTCGAAGAGCGCGCACGCGAGCAGGACGCCGTCGCCCACCGGCTCCGCTGACGCGATGCCGTTGAGCGGGACCTTTTCGCCCTCCGCGCGCTCGGACAGCGGCTTGCCGAAGATCGCGTCCTTGGCGCTGAGTGGCTCGCCGCCGGACCAGAGGAACAGGGCAACGTCACCTTCCTCGTAGCCCTGCGCGACAACCAAGCGCCTTAGGTCATCGTTGCCGCCCCCTACGTAGTACCCGTGCGCGCTGGAGCCGATCAGCGTTAGCTCGTTCGCGGCAAGGTCCACCCGATACGTGTCCTGCACCGGCTCCTTGCGGCGGTCGACGCCCAGAATCAGCAGGTTGCGTTCGCCGTCAGCGTGATCGATCTGCAGTTGCATCCCCTCGAACTGCGGGAAAAGCGGTTGGGGGAGGCCGCCTTCGAGCGGGATGACCATGGGCTGATAGTTCTCGTCGCCGTCCTTGTCGATCATGACGATGATCTTGCCGAGCTTCGGAAACGCGTAGAATGGCGCCGCCTCCATCAAGGTGGGCGTCATCAGCGCGATTTCGGGCGGGAGGAGCGGTTCGGGGACGCTGCCCGCCTGGTCCATCGCATACAGGCTGAGGCGGCCGGAGAGGTCGCTGATAAAGTAGATGCGCCCGCCGGCAAGCTGCGGCTGAAGGAACAGGCGGGCGGAAAGCAACGATTCGACTTTGAAGCGTGACATGGGATGCTCCTGGATGGATTGTGAGGGAGAGTATAGCACAGGTTCGACGGCAGCGACACGGCTGCACGCGCAGAAGGGCTCGAACTAAGGCTACCCCAGCGCCGGCGCGATCACCCCGAACAGCGC